>JANQGN010000721.1 GCA_028277295.1 Rhodospira sp. | reverse complement strand
CGGCCATGATCATGTGCTTGATCATGATGTCCCCGGCATAGGAGCGGGCGCCGCGGCTGGCCTGCAGAATGACCGGCGAGTCGGTCTTCTGGGCCGCGTGCATGATGGACAGCACCTGCTCCATGTTGTTCACGTTGAAGGCCGGTACGCCGTAGCCACGTTCGGCGGCGTGGTCGAGGACCTGGCGCAGGGAGGTCAAGGCCATGGGTTCGGTCTCCTGTTCCTGGGGGATGACCCGCGTCGGGATCGAAATGTCTCGGCGTGACCGGATTTTGGGGCGCACATCCCGTCCAGGGCCGTCCCCATCGACCGCCGCGGTCCTGAGGCGTGCCATCCCCGGACACGACGGTGTGCCACGGACCCGCCCAGCCATACGGTGGATCAAGCGCCCGCGCCCACCGCCGGCACCGCCGACGGTCTTGATGTGGGTACATACCAACGATCGCGCATCTGGGTCCAGTGCCGATAACGGCCGCAAACGGTACCCGGGTCGGGCGAACGGGCAAGGGGCATGGGCCGCAGGGAAGATCCTTCAGTCGCTTCGCGTCCGCAGAAAACGGGCATCATGGACGGAAAGCACCGTGAGGCCACGTAAGGATCTCCCTCGACTCACGAAGCCTGGACTTGTGTAACCCTGACCCCTTGCCCTGAACAGCGATGTCCATGTGGTTGATCGGTCTTCGTAACACCAGAACCGCTATGGCATCGCCTCCTGACCCTCGGGTTCGAGATCCCGCCGCGCCAGGCGCGGGACGAAAACGGTCAGGATAGATGCCACGACGACGGCCACGCCAATCGCCAAGCCCAGCTCCGCCCAGGTGTCGGGACGGACCTTGCCGCAGTACACGATCACGGCGAACAAAGGAAGATCGAGGAAATGCACGATCAGTCCGATCACGGTCCGGGCTTCGTCGCGCGCCTCCTCCGTCAGCCGCCCATGCTCCAGCAACTTCACGGACTCTCGCAAGGTTCTCCTGAACTGAATGCGGGTGAAGATGTTGCCCTCTAGGAACTCGAAGACGAACAGTCCCCACATGCCCACAACCCAAGGCTCCTGGAAGAACCCAAGCTCTAGTTCCAGAACCAGGAACAGACCGGAGGAGCCGGCGATCAGGGCACCAGGTAAGACCAGAACATCATACTGGATGGCCGTGTATCGCGCGGCCTCCACGAAAACGTGAACCTCGCGGGCGCGGTACGCCCTCAGTTCGGAGACAAAGACCGCGGCCAGTCCTCCTCCCAGCAGAATGAATCCTAGAATGTGAGAGTATATGAGGAAAGTGTAATAGTCCATCATGTGCCTATGCCTCCGCTACTCTTCCGAAGCGCGGCTTGATGACCGCGATAAAGATCGTGACGACCGTGCACAAGACGCTGAGCGGGCCAAATGTCGCTTCCTGGTCCGCTAAGTCCTTGATGCTTCCAAGGATCTGCTCCAACGACTGCCCGTCCGCGAGTCCCCGGGCGACGAGGTCCAGGATGTCCTGCCCGACCGGGTACATGACCAACACGACGTTGAGCGTGATCAGAACAGCGATCAGCATGTGGACGCCCAACCACCGAACCTTGAGGATCGATGGCCGCCGCGCGATGACCATGATGGGGCCGGTCACCAGCAGCAACACCAACCCCGGCATGGTGACGTAGTCCGCCGACACGCCAATGAATTGCCGCCCCACAAGAAGCGTGCGCGCGTCCTCCAGAAGACCGGGAATCTGCGAAACCGCGACATGGTCCAGGACGCTGCCAAAGAACATGATCGCGCCAAGCACGTGGAAAAACCTGATGAACGCCATTGCTCCCTCCGAGGTCCTCGATTTTTAGTTGCTCATCTTTTTGTTTATATTTATAAAAGCTCTAATCTGTGGGCCTGGGGCGCGATGATCGAGGTAATGCCGCCCGCCCGTCGCCGACGGGACGCGCCATCCCACCCGCACCGTTACGTCCAAGCGGCTGTTTCGGTCATGACTGGCGAGCTGCCCTTGCACCAGGGGGCTTGCCAAGAGCGGGCGGACACGGACGCACGTCCTGGTCCACCGACCGCCGCTCGCAGGCGGCCGCGTCGCATGTTACCTTGACGGGTCAAGCGTTTCCCGTGGGGTCGCCATGGCGAAACGCTCGCCCCTCGTCATGGGCGTGCCCAGCCCAAACCGCCGCCATCAAGGACAGTGGCGCGATCACGCCACAATCGCGCACCTCGCCAGGGCGACTTCGGCGACACCTGACTCACCGAAAACGCCCTCGTCTTTGATACCGAAGCAAATCGTCATCGCGATCTGTGCCAGATCGCTCGAGATCTGCTTTGGCAACGTGGCAGCGGATCACCCAGAAAACCGCCGGCCTGCCGATCGCCCGCATGGACATTCACGACCGGCCGACCGGACGGTCTCCGGAACCAGGCTCGTGAGACAAGACCCGTCCAGGGTGGGTCCCGCTCACAAGACAACATATGGTCCATTTGACAACTGGTTGTCAAATTAAATTCGGCGCATATCAACCCCTAACGGGCGCGCACCATCGCAGCCGTTGCTAAAGGATGCATTTCAGGGACTAGAGCAAATCCCGAGCGATCTGGCACAGATCGCCCCGGGATGTGCTTTAGCCGGGAACGACATTGCCGACAACCAGCGCCAGGAACAGCAGCCAACCGGTATGTCGGTTGGCCTTGAACTTGGCCAGGCAGTCGGTGCCGTCATCGATGTTCACCGTCACCACCTGCCACAACAGGTGCCCAGCCGGCAGCGCCAGAAGGACGAAGAACACCCAGTGCAGCCCGGCCAAGAAACCCGCCAGGGCCGTCAGCCCCATGAAGAGCACCACGAACAGAAGCAGAGCTGGCCGCGTACGCTCTCCCAAAGCAAGGGCTGAGGACTTGACGCCAACGATCAGGTCGTCTTCCTTATCCTGATGCGCATAGATGGTGTCATAATGAAGAGTCCAGAACCAGCATCCCACGTAGAGAACAATGGGTGCCCAGTCCAACTCGCCGCGCACGGCCGCCCAACCCACCAGCGCGCCGTACGTGAAGGTGATGCCCAGCCACGCCTGCGGCCAATAGGTGACCCGCTTCATGAACGGGTAGGCGAACACCAGCGGCAGCGACAGCACGCCCACGAGGATCGCGAAGGGGTTCAGGGAGAGAAGCACCGCCAAGCCTACGAGACCCAGCAACACCAGGAACACCTTTGCCCGCGTGACACTCACCGCACCGGAGGGGATTGGTCGTTGCGCGGTGCGCGCCACTCTGGCGTCGAACTCGCGATCGACGATGTCATTGTAGGTGCAGCCGGCGCCGCGCATGGCGACGGCCCCGATAAGGAACAATCCCAGGAGGATCGGGGCGGGCCAACCAAACGTGGAGTCATCGGCGGCCAACGCCGTGCTCCACCAGGTGGGCCACAGCAGCAGCCACCAGCCGATCGGCCGATCCAGCCGCATCAGCCGCGCATAGGGCAACAGGCGCTCCGGCAGCACCCGGTCCACCCAGCCACCCACGGGCATGTCGCCGATCAGCTGAACTCCCTTGCTCATGCCGTCCCCGCTAGAAACTCTGTTGGATTGTCCGTCACCCCTCTTTAAGGCGCCGGCACCGGCGCCTACCCTACGGGGGCCGCCCCCCAGTCTCAAGAGGACGTTCTCAAAAGGACGTTGCATCGCCCTGGCATGACCGCCACCTCACACCATTCCCAAGACCCGGTGACCGGCCGCGACAGTCCCGCGCCGCCGCGCGGGCAAGGTCCACGGCTGTACGTCGGCGGCGCCACCCTGGCCGCCCACGCCACCGTGGACCTGCCGGCACCGCAGGCCCACTACCTGCGGTCCGTGCTCCGGCGCGGACCGGGTGATACGGTGGTCCTGTTTAACGGCCAGGATGGAGAGTGGCGAGCCACCATCGACCGTCTTGCGAAGTCGGGCGGCCGCGTGCTGTGCGGCGACCGGTTGCGCCCGCAGGCCACCGAAGCGGGCCCTTGGCTGCTGTTCGCCCCACTCAAGCGTGGTCCGGTGGATCTCCTGGCGGAAAAGGCCACGGAGTTGGGCGTTACCCGGCTGCAACCGGTGCTGACCCGCTTCACGACGAGCCCACGCGTGAACACCGAACGCCTGCGGGTCCTGGCCGTGGAGGCGGCCGAACAATGTCGCCGGCTGACCGTGCCGGACGTGGCCGCCCCCATGGCCCTTGCCCATCTGGCCGAGGGATGGCCCAGCGACCGGCATTTGCTGGTGTTGGCCGAGCGCGGGACGGCGACCCCGGCAGCGCGGGCCTTTGCCGAACTGGCCGGGGCACCGGCGGCGTTGCTTGTGGGCCCGGAGGGGGGATTGACCGACTCCGAACTTGACGCCCTGAGGCATCTGCCCTTTGTTACGCCGGTTCGCTTGGGGCCACGAGTGTTGCGCGCGGAAACCGCCGCCATCGCCGGCCTGACGTTGTGCCAGGCCCTGTCCGGCGACTTGCATTGACCGTCACGAAACTGCCTTGCGCAATCGTGGAGTTCGGATCGGCGAAGGTCCTGATCGTCGCCGGTCCGCTGTCGGAGAGCCTTCCATGTCCGCGCCCGCCACACCCAACACCCGCCCCGTCACCTGCAAGGCCGACCTGATCGCCCCGTTCGAAGCGGGCTGCAAGCCCCGCGAGCGCTGGCGCGTGGGCACCGAGCACGAGAAGTTCGCCTTCACCCTGCGTGACTTGCGTCCCCTGCCCTACGAGGGGGTCGATGGAGCGCCGGGAATCCGCGATATGCTGGAGGGCCTCAAGGGCTTCGGCTGGCGCACGGTGGAGGAAAACGGCACGATGATCGCCCTCTCCTGCCCCCAAGGGGGAAGCGTCACCCTGGAACCGGGCGGTCAACTGGAGCTGTCCGGCGCACCCCTGGAAACCATCCACCAGACGTGCGCCGAGGTGTCCACGCATCATCGGAATCTGAAGGCCGTGGCCAGCGAACACGGCATCGGCCTGATCGGCCTGGGGTTCAATCCAAAGTGGGGACGCGACGACAGTCCTTGGATGCCCAAGGGGCGCTACGCCATCATGCGCCGGCATATGCCGACGGTGGGCACGCTGGGCCTGGACATGATGCTGCGCACCTGTACGGTTCAGGTGAACCTGGACTATGAGAGCGAAGCGGACATGGTCCGCAAGTTCCGCGTCGCCCTGGCGTTGCAGCCCCTGGTGACGGCGTTGTGGGCCAACAGCCCGTTTTCCGAGGGTCGGCCCAACGGATACCTCAGCTACCGCAGCCATATCTGGACCGATACCGACCCGGCGCGGTGCGGCATGCTGCCCTTCGTGTTCGAGGACGGCATGGGGTTCGAACGCTATGTGGACTACATGCTCGACGTCCCCATGTACTTCGTGCACAGGGAAGGGCGATACATCGACGCCGCCGGACAGTCGTTCCGCGACTTCATGGCGGGCCGGTTGCCAGCCCTGCCCGGCGAAAGGCCCACCTTGGGCGACTGGACCGACCATATCACCACCGCCTTCCCCGAGGTGCGCCTCAAGTCCTACCTGGAGATGCGCGGCGCCGATGGCGGGCCCTGGAGCCGGATTTGCGCCCTTCCGGGTTTCTGGGTCGGCTTGCTCTATGATTCGGTGGCCCTGGACGAGGCGGACCAGCTCACCCGATCCTGGACCGCCGCCGAGGTGTCCGCCCTGCGCGACCAGGTGCCCGCGCGGGCCCTGGCCACGCGGTTTGGCGACCGTACCCTCAGCGAACTGGCCCTGGAGGTGCTAGACATCGCCCGGCGCGGCCTGGCACGACGGACCCGGCTCAATTCCCAGGGACGCGACGAAACCTGCTTCCTGGACGTGCTGTTCGAGATCGCCGACTCGGGCCGGTGCCCGGCCGAGGAACACCTCGACTCCTTTCACGGCCGGTGGAACGGCAGCGTTGACCCCCTGTTCGTGGAATACGCCTACTGATCGACGCGAGGGGACCGGGCCGACCCATTCAGCAGGTCCTCAAGGCTGGTTGCCTCGAAAATGCTCTCGGACCAGGCGTCCACCCGGTCCGCATCGGCGGCACGGACACGCGCCTGGACAGCCTCCGAGACCGGGCCGAAGCGATGCGCGATCTGCCGCAACAGCATCTCCACACGTCCTTCCACGCGTCCTTCAACGCGCCCCTCTGAGAACACATGCATCAGGAAGTCGTTCTCCCGAATGTTCAGTCGAACGGCCATGGTGCGTACCTCCTCCATCACCGTCATACCCACACGCCGGACGCCCGCCAGGACCATCAGACGGGTGATCGCGTCG
>JANQGN010000696.1 GCA_028277295.1 Rhodospira sp. | reverse complement strand
GCCGACTACGCGGCGTTGATGGAACGGCTGTTCGACTTCGACGCCATCCGCGGGCTGATCCAGGGCGGCTTCCGGCTGTGCTTCGACGGCATGCACGCGATCACCGGCCCCTATGCGGTGGAGATCCTGGAACGCCGCCTGGGCGCGCCGCCGGGCACGGTGATCAACGGCACGCCGCTGGAGGACTTCGGCGGCGGTCATCCCGACCCCAACCTGGTGCATGCCCACGACCTGGTCGAGCGGATGTTCGGCGATGACGCGCCCGGCCTCGGCGCCGCCAGCGACGGCGACGGCGACCGCAACATGATCCTGGGTCAGCGGTTCTATGTGACTCCCAGCGACAGCCTGGCGGCGTTGACCCTGAACGCCACGCAAGCCCCCGGGTACACGGACGGGATCGCCGGCGTCGCCCGCTCGATGCCCACCAGCCAGGCGGTGGATCGCGCCGCCGAGGCGCTGGGCGTGCCTTGCTTCGAGACCCCCACCGGCTGGAAGTTCTTCGGCACCCTGCTGGACGCCGGCAAGGCGACCCTGTGCGGCGAGGAAAGCTTCGGCACCGGCTCCGATCACGTGCGCGAGAAAGATGGCCTGTGGGCCGTGCTGTTCTGGCTCAACCTGGTGGCCGCCACCGGACGGTCGGTCGAGAACCTGGTGCGCGACCTCTGGGCCCGGTGCGGCCGTGTGTACTACACGCGTCACGACTACGAGGGGCTGGACAAGGCCGCCGCCGAGGGCCTGATGGAGGGCTTGCGGGCGCGTCTGCCCGACCTGGCCGGAACCACCCAGGGCGGACGGACCGTGCGCCTGGCCGACGACTTCGCCTACACCGACCCGGTGGACGGCTCGACAGCGGCGCGTCAGGGGGTGCGCATCCTGTTTGAGGATGGGGCCCGCGTGGTTTATCGTCTCTCGGGCACGGGGACGGAAGGTGCTACCCTGAGGGTCTATCTCGAACGGCCCGAGGATGACCCGGGGCGCCACGACCAGGACACGCAGGCGGCTCTGGCCGACCTGATCCGGGCGGCCGATGACCTGGCGGGCATCGAGGCCCGCACCGGCCGGAGTGAGCCGACCGTCATCACCTGAGCACAACGGACTGGGCCGCGGACGAGAAAGGTGACCCGGCGATGAGCGACCCCGACACCTGTCACCGCTTTCATCCCACCGTGCTGCGTGAGTACGACATCCGGGGCGTGGTGGGCGAAACCCTCACCGAGGACGATGCCCGGGCCGTCGGCCGCGCCTTCGGCTCGGTGGTAGCGAAGGCGGGCGGCGCCTCGGTTTGCGTGGGCCGCGATGGGCGGTTGAGCTCCCCTGACCTGGAGGCGGCCCTTGTGGAGGGCCTGGCCGGCACCGGACTGGACGTGCGCCGCATTGGCGTCGGGCCGACGCCCATGCTGTACTTCGCCGTCCGGCACACGGCCGCGGCCGCCGGCATCATGGTGACCGGATCGCATAATCCGCCGGATCACAACGGCTTCAAGATGCTGCTGGCGCGGCGGCCGTTCTATGGTCGGGATATCGCCCTGCTGGGCCGAATCGCCGCCGCCGGAGCGTTCTTCACCCGCGAGGGCATGGTGCGCGATGTGACGGTGTTTCCCGAGTACGTGGACCGTCTGCGGGCGGACTGGGACGGCGGCGACCGCAGGCTGACCGTTGTCTGGGACGCCGGCAACGGCGCCGCTGGCGGGGTGATGGCGGCGCTGACGGGGCGCCTGCCCGGGCATCACATCCTCCTCAACGGGGCCATCGATGGCACCTTCCCGGCCCATCACCCGGACCCCACCGAACCGGAGAACATGGTGCAACTCCAGGACGCCGTGCGGGAGCAGGGCGCCGACATCGGCATTGCCTTCGACGGCGATGGCGATCGCATCGGTGTGGTGGACGGGCGTGGACGCATCCTGTGGGGCGACCACATCCTGCCGATCCTGGCCGAGCCGGTGCTGGCCGCCCATCCGGGCGCGCCCATCATCGCCGACGTCAAGGCTAGCCAGACCCTGTTCGACCAGATCAGGCGCCTAGGGGGCAGGCCGGTGATGTGGCGCACCGGCCATTCGCTGGTCAAGGCCAAGATGGCCGAACTCAAGGCGCCGCTGGCTGGCGAGATGAGCGGCCATATCTTCTTCGCCGACAAATACTACGGGTACGACGATGGTTTGTACGCGGCGGTCCGCCTGCTGGGGGTGATCGCCAACTGGCCCAATGGCGAAACCCTGGCCGACCGCTACGACATCATGCCGCACCCGCTGAACACG
>JANQGN010000686.1 GCA_028277295.1 Rhodospira sp. | reverse complement strand
GTCGCGCAGGCCGTCGCCCAGGATGGTGAAGGCCAGCACCGCGATCACCACGAAGGCCGCCGGCAGGAACACCCAGGGCGCCTGCTCGATGGCGCGGATATTCTGGGCGTCCTGCAGCAGGATGCCCCAACTCACCGACGGGGGCCGCAGCCCCAGGCCGATGAAGGACAGGGCCGTCTCGGAGAGGATCATGTAAGGAAAGCTGATCACCAGATCGACGATGATATAGCTGGTGAAGCTGGGCAGCAGGTGCCGGCCGATGACCCGGCCCGGCCGGGCACCCGAGAGTTCGGCGGCGAGCACATAGTCCTCGCCGCGCTGGGCCAGCAAGTGGCTGCGCACCCGCCGCGCCAGGGTGGGCCAGCCCACCAGGCCGAAGATCAGCGTCATGGCGAAGTAGACCTGCAGGTTGGTCCATTCGCGCGGGAAGGCGGCGGCCAGGCCCATGTAGAGCGGGATGACCGGCACCACGCGCACGATCTCGGTCACCCGCTGGATGGCGTAGTCGATCCAGCCGCCGAAGTATCCAGCGATGCCGCCGATGATCAGGGCCAGCACGAAAGCCACCAGAACGCCCAGGATGCCGATCGACAGCGACGTTCCCGTGGCATGGAGGGTGCGGGAGAACACGTCGCGCCCCAGATCGTCGGTCCCGAACAGATGGATCTTGCCGCCCTCGACCCCGAAGAGACGCACCTTGCCGTTGATCACGCCGAACATCCGGTAGGGCGTGCCAGAGACGAAAACGCGCAGGTACAGGCGCGTGTCCGGATCCACGACAGCGACCTTGCGCAAGGTCACCGGGTCGCGCTCGGTCGTCACACCGTGGATGAAGGGGCGCGGGGACACCCCGTTCTGGTCCCAGAACAGGGGGACCTGCGGCGGCCCGCTGATGTAGTCGCGGTCGCGCTCGGTGCTGCTGTAGGGCGCGAAAAAGTCCGCGAAGGCCCCCAGCAGGGCCATGGTCACCAGCACCACCAGGCCGGCCATGGCCATCTTATGGCGGCGGAAGCGCCACCACGTGAGCTGCCATTGGGTGGCGGTGTAGTATGTCAGGGCGCGGGCCTCGGACCCGGTGGCTGTGGTCGCGGCGGCGGCGTTGGTCATGGCTCAGCCCCCCTCCAGCGTGATGCGCGGATCCAGGAGCGCCAGCAGGACGTCGGAGACGAAGTTCATCAGCACGATGAAGAACGTCAGCATCAGCAGGATGGCCCCGGCCACGTACATGTCGAGGTCCACGAAGCTCTTGATGAGCAACTCGCCCAGTTCCGGCAGGCCCAGCACCAGGGCGACAATGGGCAGTTCGGAGAAGATGCGGTTGACATCGAAGCCGATGGTCGAGACCACCGGGTTGATGGCCAGCCGCGCCGGATACTTGAGCAGCAGCTTCCATTCCGGCAGGCCACGCGCCCGCGCCGCCGTCACCGACAGCTTGTTCAACTCGTCAAGCATGGTGGCGCGCACGGTCTGAAGCTGGAGCGCGGTGGCCGACCAGGCCAGCACGATCGCCGGGATGATCAGGTGTTGGAGCAGATCCAGGGCCTTGGCGACGCTCCACGGCGCCCGCTCGTACTCCCGGGAGAACAGCCCCCCCACCGACGTGTCGAACACACTGACCGAGATGTAGAGCAGGATCAGCGCCAGCAGGAAGTTGGGCAGCGCCAGGCCCAGGTAGCTCACCACGGTCAGGCCGTAGTCGACCGCCGAGTGTCGTCGCACCGCAGCGTAGATGGCGATCGGAATCGCCAGGACGTAGGTCAGGATCAGGGTCGCATAGAGGATGGCCAGGGTCAGCCACAGGCGTTCGCCGATCACATTATTGGCGGATGTTTCGTAGGCGAACGACATGCCGAAGTCGCCCTCAAGAACGATGCCGCCGATCCAGTCCAGGTATCGCTCCCAGGCGGGACGATCCAGGCCGAACTCGATACGGATGTTCTCCAGGTCGCTTTCTGTGATCGCCACGCCCGTGCCAGAGAACTTTCGAAACGCGTAGCGGTCCGCGTAGTCCCCGGGTGGCAGTTCCATGATGGCGAAGATCATGATCGAAACGAAAAACATCGTCACGATCATGCCGACGAGGCGTTGGGCGAAGAACGCGATCATGGCGGTGGGTCCGATCGTGAAAACGCCGAGGGATTCGGCGCAGGGTGCGCCGCGCCGATGGCGCGCGCACCCCGCGGTCTTGGCGTCGGTCAAGAACCTGACGGTCCAATTGGCGTCAGTTGTTCTCTTCGGTAAAGTACCACTGATGCGCCCGATAGGGATAAGACCAGTAGTAGTCATAGGTCTTGGCGGTCATCTTCGGGAAGTTGCCGATCGAGTTGTGGTGCACGATCGGCGCCAGAATGCCGCCCACGGTCCCTATCTTCCACAGGTTGTCGACGTGGATGTCCACCAGTTGCGTGCCGATCGCGTTGCTCTCGTCGCTACCCAGCGGCGCCTGAAGAAACTTGTCGGCCAGCGGATACAGGGACTGGACCACCTCGGGCGGTTCCATGCCCTCGGCGCCATCGGACTTATGCCAGGCGGCCCAGCCCCATCCGGTGCCCGGGTTGAAGTAGCCGCCGAAGGGTGGCACGAACTTCCAGGGGGTTTGCGAGACGGTGGCGCCGCTGGTGTTGTCGTTGCGCCAGGCGGTCATATCCAGGTCGTTGTTGCCGGCCTGGGCGCGGTATTCATCGGAGGTCACCTCCTTCAGATCCACGCGGATGCCGATGTCACGCCAGTAGCCGGCGGCCAGTTCGTGCATGCGCACCGGGGCACCCTGGTTGGAATACTGCAGGCGGATCGCCAGCGTGCCGCCGTCCAGGCGGTCACGCAGGCCGTCGCCGTCCTGATCGACCACACCGATCTGGTCCAGCAGCGCCTTGGCCCGCGCCGGATCGTACGCAATGAACGCGCTCAGGTGCTCGCCGGTCACGAAGCTCACGGTGCGGTGCTCGACCGGCGCCGACTGTTCCGGCGTGCCCTGGCCGAGGTAGACAACGTCGTTGATCTCGTCGCGATCAAGGGCCAGGGACATGGCCTGGCGGAAGCCGATCATGTTAAAGATCTCGCGAAGACCGTCGTCCTTGTGCGTCATGTTGAAGGCGTAGAAGACAGTCTCACCTAAACCCGGAGCCAGGTCCACGGTATAATTGCCCTGCCCTTCATTTTCCTTGTACAACGGGAAATCCTCGATGTACGTGGCCTGCTGTTTGTAGTCCACGTCACCGTTGGTGATCTTCAGGTTGCGGACTTCCTTGTCCGGGACATAGGCTTCCTCGATCACACTGATGTAGGGAAGCTGGCTGCCGGCCGTGTCCACCATGTGGAAGTACGGGTTGGCCACCGCCACCCGGCCCTGGGCGCTTTCCTCAACGAGGACGTGCGATTCCAGCGTTGGCGCGACCTGGATGTCAAAGCCGTCGATCAGCGGTGACGGCACGTCCTTCCAGTCGGAGGCACCGTAGTATTCGGTCAACAACGCCACCCAGCTTTCCTTGCCGCGCTCCTTGGCCAGCGCGTCGGCGTCCGGGTTATAGGTGATGTGGAACCGCCCCAGAAAATGTTTGGGCTGGAAAGGCTGCCCATAGTCCACGGCGAAGCGGTTCAGAATGCCCGGGGCCGGCACGGGGAAGGTGAAGACCACGGTGGTCTCATCGGGGGTGTCCACGTGCATTGGCTGCCCCTCGAACAGCCAGCGGCTGGGAGTCTCCGGGAAAACGCCCTTGTTAAGGATCAGGTCCTCATACCAGAACTTGATGTCGGCCGAGGTGAAGGGCGCGCCGTCCGACCACTTGTGGCCCTCGCGCAGGGTGACCGTGAGCCGGGTGTAGTCGTCGTTCCATGCCCAGCCCTTGGCCACGTTGGGCACGATGGTCTGAAGGTCGTCCGAATAGCGCACCAGGTTCACATGACGCAGTGACAGCATGTCCGAGGTGCCGGCCTCGGTGGCGTTCGACAGGCCGTTCAGGACACCGCCATACGTGCCGATGGCCTCGTAGGGCGCCACCACCAGAGGCTCGGCGGGCAGGCGCTCGGCGACCGGCGGCAGGTCGGGGTTGCCGCTGATGCGGGCGTTCAAAGCGGCGATGGCCGGGTTCTCCTGGACCGTCAGGACGCAGTCGGCGACCGCCTGGAACTCCGCCAGTTCAAACTGCTGCGGGAAGGCGCTGTCCAGGCCCTTCATGTCGGCAACGGTCACCGCCGGGCAGTCCGCAGCCAGCGCCGTGGATCCCAGAAGCACGGTGGACAGCGCGGCACCAGCGGCCGCGCGCCCATATTCGCCCAAGGCACGCATCGGACGGATCATGGATTCTCCTCCATGTTGGAACGCCAAAAAGAGGTTCATCACGGAACAGCGGGGTTGGCGATGATCGCGAACCGGACGCCCCTTCCCCAGTGATGGGGGAGGTTGGGAGGGGGTTCGAACCATGGCACGCCCCGTCCATGGGGCCGGCATCCATCCCCACCCCAGTTCTCCTCTTGGAAAGGGGCGGGAGTCCGGGCACCGCGTTGGGCCATGGGTGGTCACCCCGGACTGTCGCGATGAACCAAAAAAAGAAGGGCAAGGCGGACCCAAAGAAAGCTCGGGACCGTGCTCGGCCCGACGGCGCCGAGTCACGGGCGGTCACGTCCACGCCCCTGGATCAAGTCCCGAACTGACCGAAACTACAAACCATCGTCCTTCGAAAGTCACGTTATGGTTCCGTGTAACAAAATAATAATTTGTTATAGCCCTGGCCGGCGACCTAAGAACCCGTCGCGAGCCCTTGCGGCACGTCCTTCACAGTCAGGCACATGGAGACGGCTCGGTGGTCGCAACCTTCGGGCAACTCAAGGCCTTTAATGCCGTGGCCCGAGCTGGCGGCTTCACGCGCGCGGCCCATCGCCTGGCGGTCAGTCAACCCGCCATCACCGCGCAAATCCGACGGCTGGAGACGGATCATGACATCGTGCTGTTCGAACGCGCGGCCAGCGGCGTGCAGCTGACGGCCATCGGCCGGCGGCTGTTCCGGATCACCCAGCACCTGGACGACATGGAGGAAGCGGCCGGCATCCTGTTGGGCGGCGGCGACGACGTGGTCCCTCAGGTGCTGCGCCTTTCCACCGCCTCGCCGCAGGTGTTCATGCCGGTGATCGCCGCCTTCCGCCGCGCCTATCCAGACGTCGAGGTCGACATTGCCGTTGGTAGCACCGGCGAGGCGGTGCGCCTGCTGCTCGATCGCGAGGTGGACATCGCCCTCACCCCGGTGATCCGCGAGGACGACCGCCTGGACAGCATGGTGTTCCTGCGCCATCGGCTGACGGGGTTGGTGTGCGCCAACCATCCCTTCGCGCGCTCGGAAACCGTCACGCTGGCGCAGATCGTTGGCGAACCCCTGATCACCCGCGTCGGCCTGTCCACCACGCAGAAGGTGGCCGATCAGGCGCTGGCCATGCATGGCCTGCGGCCGCGCCCGATCCTGCGACTGGAGACCCGCGAGGCGGTCCACGAGGCGGTGGCCAACGGGATTGGCGTCTCGCTGGTGCTGGACCAGGACGTTCCCCCGGACGCCCGCTTCCGGAGGATTCCGCTGGTGGATGTGGACGCCGGCACCAACGAGTGCGTGGTCTGGTTGCACAGCCGCCGGGCCCTGGGCCAAATTCGCGATTTCATCGCCGTCGCGGAGCGTGTGCGCGACCGGCTCACCAGCGCGTTCGCCGCCGCCCCATGACCGGTCCCGGTGAGACCCACTCATCGGCCTGTCGCGTGGCCGCCCCGTCCTTGCGCTGATCCCGATCCCCATGGCTTGGAGGCCATCCCATGTCGAAGGTCATGCTCATCGTCATCGACGGCCTGGGGCTGGAGGCCGCCCGCCGACACCTGGGCGTCATGGAGGGGTTGGTGGAAGCCGGCGAGGCGCGCCTGTGGACCATGCGGGCCGTCCTGCCCAGCCTGTCCCGGCCGGCCTACGAGTCGATCCTTACCGGCCTGCCGCCGGCCCGGCACGGTATCACGTCCAACTGGATGGTGCGGCGATCCAGCCAGACGTCGATTTTCACCGTCGCCCGCGCGCACGGACGCGGCACCGGGGCCGCCGCCTATTCCTGGTTCGCCGAACTGGCCAATGGCGTCCCCTTCGATCCGGTCGCCGACCGGGAACAGGACCACGCCGACGCCCCGATCCAGCACGGCCGTTATTATGTGCTCGACCCGTTCCCCGATCCGGAGCTGTATTGGCAGGCTGACCTGCTGGTGCGCCGGCACGCCCCCGACCTCATGCTTGTGCATCCCATGGGCTGTGACTACGCGGGCCACGAGCACGGCGGCGAGTCCCTGGCATACCGGCGCGCCGCCGCCCTGACCGACGACTGCCTGGCGCAGCTGGTGCCCGGCTGGCGGGCGGCCGGCTACCGGATCATCGTGACCGCCGATCACGGCATGTCCGCCGATGGGCGTCACGGGGGCACAGACGCCGAGGAACGCCTGGTGCCGTTTTACCTTCTCGACGCCCCCCAAGGCGGCGTGGCGGCCGAGGAGGCCGATCAGCTTTCCGTGGCTCCCACCGTCCTGACCTTGATGGGCCTGCCGCCGGCGCCCACGATGACGGCGCCGCCGTTGGGTTCGGAAGCCTCCATGACGGCTGATGCACCCGAAGCCTAACCAGATCCGAATACACACACATGCGGTCATCGCCCGATGCGCGAGAGCGGTCCCGCGGCGGAAACGTTCTTCCAACGAAGATCATGACCGGCCACCGTCGCTGGTGTACGATTCTGTGTGTCGCATGGCCACGGTCAAGGCTAGCGGATGGCGCCTGTCCGGTCGGGTCGCGGATGGCGGCGTCTGGCACCGTCGATCCCAGGTGGACCATCGCCGTACTCAACCATCAGAGGCCCCCCCGGGACACCTCCCTCCCCTTCCTGATCAGACCCAGCCCACGACTGGCACGATGACGACACACCTCAGCGACAGGATCATGGCCCGCGCGCGGGACCCCCATCGAGCCCCCCGCGCGCGCGAACCCGCCGCCATCCTGGCGCGCCCCCTCCGTCAACGCGTTCTTCTGCCCGTGACAATCGTGCTGGTGCTCATCGTGGCGGGGTTCGCCGCCATGCTGGTCCTGGACCAGCGAACCACCTTGAACGACACCAGCGGCCGGCTTCTCCGATCCGTGGTGAGCGATCTTGACGTGGCGCTCCGCAATCAAAGCGAGGCCCTGTCCACGCTCTTGACCCTCATTGCCCTTGACCAGGACATGGTGGACGCCCTGGCGACCCGCGATCGGGCGCGCCTGCTGGCCGACCATACCCCCCTCTTCGAGGATCTTCTCGCGCGCCACGGAATCACCCACTTTTACTTTCATGGCGATGACCGGATCAACCTTTTGCGCCTCCACGCCCCCGATCGGTTCGGCGACCGCATCGATCGCTACACGGCCCGGACGGCGGCGCGCACCGGCCGGGAGGCCGCTGGCCTCGAACTGGGGCCCCTCGGAACCTTCACCCTGCGCGTCGTGCGGCCGGTCCAGCGGAACAAGGGGCTGATTGGCTATATCGAACTGGGCATGGAGATCGAACATATCCTGGCCGACATCAACCGCAGGAGCCAACTCGACCTGGCGGTCTTGATCGAGAAGCGGTTCCTGGACCGCACCGGATGGGAAGCCGGGATGGCGATGCTGGGGCGGAACGCGGATTGGGATCGGTTCCAGGAACACGCGCTGGTCTACCTGACGCTGTCAGAACTGCCCACCGGCTGGGATTCCTTCTTCGACCACGGCCCGCATCCGACACCCATGATGGCGGACCGGGTCACCTGGGAAGATCGCGTCTGGCATCTGCTGGGAACGCAGATCAAGGACGCATCGGGTCGCGCGGTGGCGCATCTGGTGGTCATGCGCGATATCACCACACAGACACTCACGTTCTTGCAGCGGCTTGTCTTGGTGGTGATGGCGGCGGTCGGCCTCCTTGGCGTCATGCTGATCGGCCTTTACGCCATCCTGCGCACGGCCGACCGGGCGATCCGCGCCCAGCAGACCGACCTGGCCAGCAGCGAGGAACGCCTGTCCCTGGCCACCAAGGCCGCCGGTATCGGCGTCTGGGACTGGGACATGCGCACCGACACGCTGGTGTGGGACGCGCGCATGTTCGCCCTTTACGGCGTCAAACCCGACGCCTTCGCCGGCAACCGAGACGCCTGGGCACGCCACGTCCATCCCGGAGACCAAAACCACATCAACATGGAGATCCGTGACGCGATCAGCAGAGGTGTGCCGTTCGACACGAGCTTCCGGGTCATTCTGCCCACGGGGGCGGTGCGTCACCTGCGCGCCTCGGCGCGCGTCATCCTGGGTGACGATGGCCGGCCGGCCCGCCTCATCGGCGTCAACTACGACATCACCGACCGCGTGGAAGCCCAGCGCGGCCGTGACGCCCTGGCCGCCGTGGTCGAGAACGCAGATAACATCGTCGTCGTCAAGGACCTGGACCTGCGGGTCGTGGCCACCAACCGGGCCCTCGTCGACGCCAGCGGGCATACGCGCGTGGAGGATCTGCTCGGCCGCACCGATGCCGAGATTTTTGGCGTGGATCCGGCGACCGAGCCTGTCCGCACCTACATGGCCGACGATCGTCGCGCCCAAACCTTGCCGCGCGGCGCGGTCATCGAACGCGAGGAGCCGGTGATCCGGCCGGACGGAACCGTACGCCATGTTCTGACACGCAAGTACCCGATCTACGACCAATACGACGTACTTCTGGGCTCCGGCAACATCTCGGTGGACATCACCGAACGCAAGCGCCTGGAAACCGACCTGGCGATATCCGAAAAGCGCTTCCGTGACATCGTCGAGACCATGTCCGACTGGGTGTGGGAAGTGGACGTAGACGGCCGCATCACCTATTGCTCCGGGCGCTCCAGCCTGATCCTTGGTCATCCACCGGAATACTTGATTGGCCGAACCCCCCTGGACTTCATTGTCGAGGATAGCCAGTCCATCTTCGTCGAGTCGTTCATGGAGGCGATGGCCAACCGGTCGCCGATGCGCGACGTGGAAACCTGGAACCACACCCGCGACGGCGACCTTGTGTGCCTGGTCTCCAACGCCCTTCCCGTTCTGGGCGCCGACGGACGCCTTCTGGGATTCCGGGGCACCAACACCGACATCACCCGGCGCAAACGGATGGAGGACACGCTCAAGCTGCGCGATCGGGCCTTGGCGGCGGCCGCCAATGGCATCGTCATTACCGATGCCGATGGCGACCGCGCGGTGGTCTATTGCAATCCGGCCTTTGAACGGATCTCGGGGTTTGCGGCGGACGACGTCATGGGGCAGAACATGCGCTTCCTGCATCGCGGCGACGAGGATCAGCCAGCCCTGGACGCGTTGCGCGCCCTGCTTGCCAGCGGCTTCGGGGACCGCGACAGCTTCAGCGGCCTGGTGCGCAATTACCGCAAGGATGGCGGGCTGTTCTGGAACCGCCTGAGCGTCGCCCCGGTGCGCGACCCATCGGGCCGCGTCACGCACTTCGTGGGCGTCCAGGAAGACGTCTCCGATCTCAAGGTCAGGGAAATCGAGCTCCAGGAGGCGCGCGAACAGGCCGACCGCGCGAACCGCGCCAAGTCTGAATTCCTGGCCAAGATGAGCCATGAATTGCGCACCCCGCTGAACGCGGTGATCGGCTTCTCAGACGTCATGAAACGTCAACTTTTCGGTCCGCTCGGCGCGCCACAGTACCTGGAGTACGTGGACTACATCCACAACAGCGGCGAATACCTCCTCGCGCTCATCAACGACATCCTCGACATGTCCAAGATCGAGGCCGGCCGCATGACCCTCAACGAAGGACTGGTCACCCCGGCCGAGATCGTCGCCACGGTGCTGGACTTTACCCGGCAAAGCGCCGACCGCCGCGGCGTCACCGTCACCGCCGAGGGTTTGGAGAGGGTCCCAGCCCTGTGGGCCGACCCGCGCGCGCTCAAGCAGATGCTCATGAACCTGGTGGCCAATGCCATCAAGTTCACGCCGCGTGACGGCCGCATCATGATCTCCGCCGAACGCACGGCCGACGGTGGGCTGGCCTTGATCGTGGCCGATACCGGCGTGGGGATCGCCGAGGCCGACCTCGACAAGGTCCTGGAGCCATTCCAGCAGGCGAACACCAATGCCCAGGCCGCCGAGCAAGGAACGGGGCTGGGCTTGTCCCTGGTGCGATCCATGATCGAACTGCACGGTGGCAGCATTGTGCTGTCCAGTCGTGAGCGCGAGGGCACGACGGTAAGGTTGCGCTTCCCGGCGTTCCGCATCCGCGAGCCGGAGACCGCCAGCGCAGACACCAACCGCGCCGCCGGCGGCGCGACATAGCCCCCACCGACGCGCCAGGGGGGGGCGGACAGACGCTCACGCCGATGGATGGCGATGCCGCGCCAGGTGCGCGGCGAGCAACCGCGCCGCCTCCGTGAACGCGGTCAGATCGGTCCAGCGCACCGCGAAGGCCGTCTGGCGGGTGATGACCGGCCCGCCGCATGGCCCTAGCGCGGCGCACCCGTCCACCATCAGATTGTCGGCGAGCCCGAAAGACTCGACCGCCATGTCCTCCAGGTCCACGGGCGTCCCGTCGTCGCGCTTGGGCAACGAGCCGCCGATGGCGATGGCCACCCGCTCTACGTAAGGCAGCGCCGTGTTGCTGTAGGCGACCACAGGTCGCCCCAGGCCATGCATGTAGCCCATCTCCACGGCGGTCCCGATGTCGCCGCTGGGGCTCCGAAACGGGGTGACGTTGGCGATCATGGCGTCACAGCGGGCCATGGCCGCGAAACAATGGCGGGCGATGGCCACACCATCGTCGGGCGTTGGCGCTGGCTCGCCGGCAGGCAGCCCATCCAGCGGAAACACTCCCTCCAGCCCGGCCTCGGCACACCGCGCCCGCTTGCGCTCGCCCAGGGCGCGCGCATCGGCGCGGAACACCTCCGGTCCCGCCAGATAAATCCTAGGCAGCGTCTGCGGCATGATCCCCTCTAAAGCTTCAGTCTTGGGGTCATCGGTCATTGACCATGACCGTTGAGGGCCGTGGCCGCCCGGCTCGTTGGTGGTGTCACGCTCATCAGCCCCGGGGCGTCTTTCAGACGCCCGTGTTCGAAGAGCTGCCACCACGAGTCTTGCCAGGGCCGCACCGACCCGCGTCGTGCTGCGGCACAGCATAACCCTGGCCGAGGGCGCCCTCAATCGCCGCCAACCCGCCCCCAGGGCTCTGAACTCGGATGACAGATCCGTTAGGTTGTTCGTTTCCGTTGGAGATCTTTCGCGTTTCGCGGACGCCCAGGATGAGGATTTTCACTTTTTAAGGGCTTCACCCTGAGGAAGCGAAGCGACCGAAGGATCTCCATCGACGGTCCTGACCCTCTCGGATCGTGACTCATGAACGATCGTCCATCCAGGTTCGGAGCCCTGCGTGTTGGAAACGCGGCTTGTCAATCGCCGCGTCCCCCACTATGGTTCGGTCCTCTTGCCGCAGTAGCTCAGCTGGTAGAGCAACGCATTCGTAATGCGTGGGTCGGGGGTTC
>JANQGN010000680.1 GCA_028277295.1 Rhodospira sp. | reverse complement strand
GTGCTGGCGCTGGCCCGCCCGGTGCTCGTGCATCGCATGGCCACCACCTTCGCCGCCCGCGCCGATGGCGTGACTGTTCCCGACATCATCGATCGCCTGACGGAAACGGTGGGGTAGGGGGCGAGGAGCGTGGCCATTCTAATTTTCGGGCGTTTTTTTGAATGGCGGGGGGGATCATTCAAAATCCTTTGAACGGGCTCATTGATGGAGGCGGGTCACGATCTTCATGTCTCCCGGTGTGCCCGAGAAGTCAGTGATGACCCACCACGCGACGCTCACATCCCATCCTTGAGGATGCTGGCCATCAGCTTCTTGGCCTCGGCGTCGGCGCCCATGTCCTCCAGGATCATATAGAACCCCTGCGCGATGCTGGCCTTGGAGGCCGCCAGGGTGGAGCGCGGGTCGTTGATGAGCAGCGCGCGCGCGTTGTTGAGATCGTGCAAGGCGAGAGCGAACTTTTCCAGATACTTGGCTTTCAGGTCCTCGACGCCGGCCCGGGCGCGGTTGAGGGCTTTGTGGAGGCCGTCGCGCTCGGCGGTCGCGGCGGCGGCGGTCCGTTGCGCCGCGTCGCGTTCGGATTCCAGTTGGGCGATGGCCACCTGAGCCGCGCGCAGATCGTCGCGTGCCTTCGAGGCGTCGACGTTGGCGCGGGCCAGCCGGCGCTCGCGCCGCTCCAGGGTGGCCTCCAACGCCGTCCGGTCCTGGCGTTGCCGGCTGATCTCGGTCAGCGCCTCGGCCATCCGGGCGTTGAGGCGGCGCATGTCCGCGCGGGTGTCGGCCATCACCGCGGCCTCGTCCATCCCGCCATCACTCGCGATGCGACGCAGGCGGCGGTACAGCCGAACGTAGCCAGCGATCAACGCCATCTGTACCGGAACCTCGGGCATCAGGCCAGCGGCCAGCACCCTTGCCTGACCTGGGGGGGTGGCGGCGAGACGACAGACGGCCTCGGTGAGCACTGTCTCCAGGGCGTCGTCATCGATACCGCCGGCGATCGCGTTCCAGCGGCGAATGGTGTCCGGGGCGCGCGGATCGCCCAAGGGGCGGGGCCGGGCCGTTTCATTGTCCAGGGCTGCGTCCAGGGCGCGGGCCACGGTGGTCACGCCGTCGGCGTCGAGGGCGGCGCCGTCAGCCATCATGGCCGCCGTCCTGTTCTGTGGGGCGGGTGGCATGGGCGCGGGACACCTCGGACTCCAGCTCAGCGATGTAGCGTGTCGCCTGGTTCAGCAGGTCGTTCAGGCGCCGGTTCTCGGTGCGCAACTGCGTGACGATGTGGCTGGCGTAGAGGGCGTGGCGCAACGGATCGTCTGTGTCGGGCGCGTCGCCGCGCCGCGCGCGGTCGGGGCTCGCATGGCGTCCGTTGGCGCCGCCGTGGACGCTCCCGCCCTGGGACGCGGGGGTGCGGCCATTGGGGCCACGCGGGCCATCCTTGGGCGTGCCTTCCCTGGCACCGTGCATCTGAACGCTGACCGTGCCGCCGAGAACGTCGTCGATGGAACCGCCGGCGCCGTCCAGATAGGCGCGGGCGCGCTCAAGCGCCGTGAGCGCCTCCGCGCCTTCCGCGCGGAGCGCCACGGCCATGATTTTGCGGAACCGTTCTCGGTCGAACCGGGACCAGTCCATGAGGGTCACCCAGGGGTTACGAGGGCGGGGATGGGCGCCAGGGCTCGCGTCGGCGCGGCGCCACAATGACACGCCCGACGGCGAGTGCGTGCCGTCGTTCCGTAGTCTGCCGCAAATCAGTCCACGCCGTCGAGCGCCGAGCGCGCGTCGGGTCAAGGGGCCGCGTCGGGGCACCGTAGCCCGCGTCATCTTGCACCGAGAAAGGTTGCCGCCTGGTGAACGGGGCGAAACGGTCGGTTGGGTTTCCCTGGAATCACCGGGGTTGTTTCCGGCAACGCAACGACCACATACTTCGGGACACCGTTCGGCGTAGATCGGGCCGCAGGCGCGGTCTGCTGTTCCCCTTGCCCGACCACAGGAGGCTTCATCATGATCCGTACAGCCACCGTCGCGTTTGCCGTTGCCCTGTTTGCGTCCTCAAGCGCCTTGGCCTGCAGCGGCTGGAAGTCGGCCGAGTCCACCCGCACCGTCACCACCGCGCAGGCGGAGACGTCCGGCCAGTCCTCGGCGCCCTGGACCCAAGGCAACCAGACGAACTGAGCCCGACGCCCGAACAGGGCCTTTTTCCTCAAGATCGCCGTGGCCGGGGCTGTCTCCTCTCGACCGGCCATGGTGGACGCTACACTCAACCTTGATCGTGTGGCCGGCGCGCGGGCGCCGGCCTTTTTTTTGTTCATCGCGACAATCCGGGGTGGTCACCCATGGCCGAACGCGGTGACGGGACTCCCTCCCCTTTTTCAAGGGGAGGGCTGGGGTGGGGATGGATGCCGACCCCTTGGAAGGGGCGTGCCATGGCTCGAACCCCCTCCCAACCTCCCTCATCATGCTACCGGGTTCACACACCTTTGTTGAAGCTGTCGACTCTCTGTACTATGAAAATACATACCTCGTCATTGCGAGGAGCGAAGCGACGAAGCAATCCAGGGCAAAGGACACTGTCCTCCGCCCTGGATTGCGCCGCCCGCGTCAGGAGATGCGGGCTCGCAATGACGCGGCTTTGCTCCGCCGAGGGTGCAAGGCCTTGATCCAGAAGCGCAAAAAAGTGTGAATACGATAGCTCATCATGGGGGAGGAGGCCGGTTTACGATCGTCGCCAACCCCGCTGGTCCGTGATGAACCTTTTTTTCGCTGTCGACGGCGGCGACGCGAGGGGCGCGGGGCTCTGCGTGTTTGTCCGAAGCATCTCGACAGAAACCATATATATGGGTGTGTTCCCGCCGGTCAAAGACCCTTTGCAGGGCAAGCCGTGGGTCTTTCAACGAACGACGAGGGAGCCCCTCGCGCGGCGGGAAAGGCAAGGGTGTGTGTTTTGGGTGTCGTGTGTGATGTCTCCGCCCTATAAGCACAAACGCCGTGCCGCCGCGACCATGACCTGACGCATTGTGCTGGTTCTTCCGACCGTTAGGGATCATTCGGCGAGGGAATCGAGGCTTCTCCGCGTCTGTCTTTGCCACTATCCTGAAACCGCCGTGGACGGCTTGGCCGGTCCTCGGGGCACCGATCGTGGTCGGCGCCCCAGACATCGGGATCCAATGCCCCACGGCGAGACCCGGTTGCGTTCGACGAAAAGAAGTTCCAAGGGAGGAATACACCCATGATCCGACTCCTGACCACGGTTGCCGGCGCTGGCCTCGCGCTCGGCGTGGCGCTGACGAACCCCGCCATGGCCTCGGACCAGTGCCAGGATGGCGAAATCGTCATCAAGTTCAGCCACGTCACCAACACCGACAAGCACCCCAAGGGGATCGCCGCGCAATTGCTGGCCGACCGGGTGAACGCCGAGATGGACGGCGTGGCCTGCGTGGAGGTCTACCCCAACTCCACGCTCTATAACGATGACAAGGTTCTGGAGGCGATGCTGGCCGGCGATGTGCAACTTGCCGCGCCGTCGCTGTCCAAGTTCGAGAAGTTCACCAAGCAGTTCCGCCTGTTCGACCTGCCCTTCGTGTTCGAGGACATCGAGGCGGTGGACCGCTTCCAGACGTCCGAACACGGCCAGGCGATGCTGGACTCCATGCAGCGCCGCGGCCTTCAGGGGCTGGCCTTCTGGCACAACGGCATGAAGCAACTGTCCGCCAGCCGGCCGCTGCTGGTGCCCGCCGACGCCGAGGGCCTGAAGTTCCGTATCCAGCAGTCGGACGTGCTGCAGGCGCAGATCGAGGCGCTGGGCGCCAACCCGCAGAAGATGGCCTTCTCCGAGGTGTACGGGGCCCTGCAACAAGGTGTCGTGGACGGCCAGGAGAACACTTGGTCGAACATTTACGGCCAGAAGTTCTTCGAGGTGCAGGACGGCATCACCGAGACCAACCACGGCATTCTCGACTATCTGGTGGTCACCTCCACCGAGTGGCTGGAGGGCCTGGACCCGGCGGTGCGCGAGCCGTTCCTGACCATCCTTCAGGAGGTCACCGAGACCCGCAACGCCGAGTCCTATGCGGTCAACCAGCGCAACAAGAACCTGATCGTCGAGGCCGGCGGCACCGTGCGTCCTCTCACCGACGAACAGCGCGCCCAGTGGGTCGAAGCCATGAAGCCTGTGTGGGAGCAGTTCATGGATGACGTTGGGCAGGACCTGCTGGACGCGGCCGTAGCCTCCAACGACACCCAGTAAGTCCCGCGTCAGGCTGTGTGATGGCGGTGGCCCGGCCCGAGTGCCGGGCCATCGTCGTATCTGGCCGATCGGTCTGTTGCAGCGCACACGGACCGGTCCAAACAGGGGCATCCTGGAGCAAATCCCGAGCGATCTGGCACAGATCGCCTTGGAAGATCTTTTGGGGACGATTTGCTTGAAAAACAAGTCATTATAGCATGCTGGGCGGTTCAGAAATCACGCAACATGCTCTAATATCCGGGAGGATTGGGCCATGCAAGCATCGGCCGCGAAGCCGCCGACCAACGTCATCGATGCGATCGAGCGGGTGGGCATCGCCACCGTGCTCGGCCTGATGACCTTGGTCACCTTTGCCAATGTGGTGGCACGGTACGTCTTCAATTCGAACATCCTGTGGGCCCTGGAGACCACGGTCTTCCTGTTCGCCTGGCTGGTCCTTCTGGGCGCCTCTCATGGCGTCAAGATTTCGGCGCATATCGGCGTTGACCTGATCCTGAACCTGGTTCCCTCCGGCCTGCGCAAGGCCATGGTGCTGCTGACGGTGGGCCTGTGCCTGGTGTTCAGTGGCCTGTTGCTGGTCGGTGCCTGGCAGTACTGGTGGCCTTTCGCCACAACGCGGGCCTGGTTCGAGGTCAATGACATTCCGATGGTCTTCTTCCCCGACCTGATGGCCGACGTATTCAACGAAGGGGAAGCGTACGAGAAAATGCCGCGCTTCATCCCCTACGCGGCCCTGCCCATCGGCCTGTTGTTGCTGACGCTGCGCTTCCTCCAGGCCGGCTGGCAGATCGCGACAGGTCGCCGGGACATGCTGATCCCCAGCCATGACGCCGAG
>JANQGN010000646.1 GCA_028277295.1 Rhodospira sp. | reverse complement strand
CCTGAAGCAGGCTCCCGACGTGGCCGGGGGTCATGAACGGCATGTCGGGCCGCGGGCTATGCGCCGATTTCCCCAAGAGCAGTGTCCTCGTCTGCCGTCCGACGTGCGGTGTCCGCCCGACGAAGCGACGCGCACGGACGATTCGCGCGCTATGCCAGGAGCCGTCGGGCCACCGGCCCCGTGCCATTCTCTCATCCCACCTGATCAGAGATATACCGCATAACGGCCCAGGACGGAACGGCTTTCGGGGCTTTGCGTGTGGCTGGGCGGCGGAGTCGGACGGGCTCGCGACCCAGCATCGGGATAGCAGCGGGCGGTCACGACACGCGGTCACGACACCTTGATCCCGTGATCGCGCGCGAACGCCTTTAGCGCCGCTCTTGGCGATCCGGCGGGCAAGTCCAGCAACCTTTGAACGTAGGCCTCCACGACGCGAGAGTCCATGCTTCGCAGCATCTGCTTGACCGGTCCCACCCCCGGGGCGGCCATGGACAAGGCCCGGTAGCCCAGGCCCACCAGCGCCATGGCCTCCAACGGCCGGCCGGCCATCTCGCCGCACACGGTCACCGGGGTGTCGGTTGCCCGGCAACGGTCCAACACCTGGCGCAGTAGCCTCAGCACTGGCACCGAGAGCGTATCGTAGCGGCCGGAGACGCGCGGGTTGCCACGGTCGGCCGCGAACAGGAATTGCAACAAATCATTGCTGCCCACCGAGACAAAATCAACCTTTTGAAGCAGTTCCTCGAACTGATACAGCAAGGCGGGCACCTCCAGCATGGTGCCCACGCACACGGCTTCCGGCAGCGCCTGGCCGCGTCCGGCCGCGCGGGTCAGTTCCGCGTCCACCAACCGGCGGGCGTCGTCGAACTCGGCCACGTTGGCGATCATGGGGAACATCACGCGCAACTCCCGCCCGGCGCTGGCCCGCACCAGCGCCCGCACCTGGCTGCGCAGGACCGCCGGGCGGTCCAGGGTGATGCGGATGGAGCGCCAGCCCATGGCGGGATTGTCCTCGGCGTCGTTGGACCAATAGGGCAGCAGCTTGTCGCTGCCCACGTCCAGGGTGCGGAAGACCACCGGTTTTCCGCCCGCCTGCGCCAGGATCTTCTGATAGAGCAGGGTTTGCGTGGCCACGTCGGGCAGGCTGGGCCGCGTCATGAAGGGCAGTTCGGTGCGATACAGCCCCACCCCCATGGCGCCCGTGCCCTCCAGGTGGGCCATGTCCATCAGCAGGCCGGCATTCATCATGACGGAGATCGGTTCCCCATCGCCGGTGACGAAGGGAAGGCTACGCTCGGCCAGATATTCCGCGCGGCGCGCCTGGCGGGCGACCAGGCTGTGGGTGAAGGTCTCGCGCACGTCGTCGCTGGGGCGCACGAAAAGCTGCTGATTGTCGGCGTCCAGGGCGAGCGCGTCCAGCGGCGCGATGCGGGAATACAGCCCCTGTAGCCGCCCGAGGACAGGAATGTCGAGGGCCCGGGCGACAATTACGGCGTGCATGGTGGGTGTGCCTTCCTCCATCAGCACGCCCCGCACGGTGCCCCGGGGGTAGTCCATCAGCTCAGCCGGTCCCAACGAACGGCACACCAGGATGGCGTCCTCGGGCATCGGCCGGTTGGCGGCCGTCGGATCCCCGCCGGTCAGATGCAGCAGCAAACGGTTGGCCAGGTCCTCAAGGTCATGGAGGCGTTCGCGGATGTAGGGGTCGCTGGCCTGGGTCAGCCGCACCTTCATGTCATCGTCGACCCTGCGCACCGCGGCCTCCGCGGTCAGGCCCGAGCGAATGGCGTCGGAGATGCGCGCCACCCAGCCGGTGTCGTCGGCGAACATGCGATAGGCTTCGAGAATCTCGCGGTGGTCGCCGGCCATGTCCACGTGGCTGCGGATCATGTCATCCAGCGACTGGCGCATGGCCTGCAGCGCCGCGCGCAGGCGCTCCAACTCGGCCTCCGGGTCCTCGCAGATCAGCTTTTCGATATGCACCGACGGGCGATGATAGACGGCCGTGCCCAGGACGGCGCCAGGGTTCAGGCACAGCCCTTCCATGCGCAGCGGCAGCACCGCGTTGCCGGCGACCGGGGCCAGTTCGTCGAAGGAGACCAGTCCGGTGCCGGCGAGCATCTCCGCCAGCACCATCGCCACCGTCTCCAGGGTTTCCACCTCCAGTTCGGTGAAGGTCCGCCGCTCGCGGTTCTGCACCGCGAGGACGCCGATCACCTGGCCACCGCGCAGCATGGGCACGCCCATCAGCGAGGCGTACAGCTCCTCGCCGGTCTCTGGGCGATAGACGAAGTTGGGATGTTCCCAGGCGTAGGGCGCATTGAGGGGCCGGGCGCGCGCGGCGATGGCCCCCACCAGGCCCTCCCCCACGCGCAGCCGGGTGCGGTGCACGGCGTCCTGGGACAGGCCCTGGGTGGCGAACAGCTCCAGAACCTCGCCGGCGCGCATCACATAGCAGGAACAGACGTCGGCGTTCAGATCCTCGGCGATCAGCCGCACGGTTCGGTCAAGCCGGTCCTGCGGGGTGCCGCCCCCGGCCATGTGCTCGCGCAGCCGCCCGAGAAGGCGCCGCCCGTTGGCGTCGCCGAAGGGCATCAGGCCACCGGGTCGGGGACCACGGGCGCGGCGACCGTGGCCGGGGTGGAGGGCGAACCTTGGGGCGCGCCCGAGGCGCGCGCCGCGAGCGCCGCCTCGGCCTGGGCGACCAGGGTGTCAATGATGACCCGGGTCGGCTGTTCCTCCTTGACCAAGCCGACGCTCTGGCCGGCCATCAGCGAGCCGGACTCCACGTCGCCATCGATGACCGCGCGGCGCAGGGCGCCGGCCCAGAAGTGCTCGATCTCCAACTGGCCGGCCTTCTGGTCCAGGTCGCCGGCGCGCACGCGCTCGATAACCCGGCGCTGGGTCTCGGTGAACGCCTCGGTGCCCTTGTTGCGCAACGCCCGCACCGGGATCACGGGGAACCGAGGGTCAAGTTGCGCGGTGGGCACCGCGTCGCGGGCGTTGGCGCGGATGAAGGCGGCCTTGAAGGCGGGATGGGCGATGCTTTCGGTGGCGCAGACGAACAGGGTTCCGATCTGTACCCCGGCGGCGCCCATCTCCAGGTAGGACAGGATGGCCTCGCCGCGGCCGATGCCGCCGGCCACGAAGACCGGCACCTCATGGGCCACGGCGGGCAGGATCTCTTGCGCCAGCACGCTGGTGGACACGGGGCCTATGTGGCCGCCGGCCTCGGCGCCCTCGATGATCAGGCCATCGACGCCCAGGCGGATCAGCTTCTTGGCCAGCGCCACCGCCGGGGCGAAGCACAGCACCTTCGCGCCACCGTCCTTCAGGCGGCGGATGGACGGCCCAGAGGGAAGGCCGCCGGCCAACACCACGTGGCTCACGCCCAGGCGCAGGCAGACGTCGATCAGCGCGTCCAGTTCGGGATGCATGGTGATCAGGTTGACACCGAACGGCTGGCCGGTCAGCGCCTGGGTGGCCTCGATCTCGGCGGTCAGCAGGTCCGGCCCCATGGACCCGCAGGCCAGCACGCCGAAGCCGCCGCCGTTGGAGATGGCGGCCACGAGGTGGCGCTCCGAGACCCAGGACATGGCGCCGCCCATGATGGCGGTGGACGTGCCCAGCAAGGCCCGGCCCCGGGCCCACAGGTGATCGAGATGTGCGCGCGGCGGTGCGGTGGTCATGGCGTCTCGGGTCCGTTTCATATCGTGCCGGCGGGCGGCGGCGCGGAGGCCGGGGTCAGGCGGCGTCCAGCCCATAGGCGGTATGCAAGGCGCGCACCGCCAGTTCAGTGTATTCCTCGGCGATCAGCACACTCACCTTGATCTCCGAGGTCGAGATCACCTGGATGTTGATGTTGCGGTTGGCCAGGGCCTTGAACATGGTCTGGGCCACGCCGGCATGGCTGCGCATGCCCACGCCGATGACCGACACCTTGCAGACGTTGGAATCCGAGGAGATGTCGCTGTAGCCCAGATCATCGCGGCGGGCCTCCAGCAGGCTCACGGCCTTGTCCAGGTCGCCCGTGGCCACCGTGAAGGTCAGGTCCGTGGAATGGCCGTCCTCGGAGACATTTTGAACGATCATGTCCACGTTAATGTTGCCCTCGGCGAGCGGGCCGAAGATGCTGGCCGCCACGCCCGGCTTGTCGGACACCCGCGAGAGGGTGACCTTGGCCTCGTCGCGGCTGTAGGTGATGCCGCTGACAACTTCCTTTTCCACGATCTCGTCCTCGCTGCACACCAGGGTTCCGGGCACGGCCCAGTACTGCGGCCAACTGTGCCGGACGCTGACGCGCACGGCGTGTTTCATGGCCATCTCCACCGAGCGCGTCTGCAATACCTTGGCCCCCAGGGAGGCCATCTCCAGCATTTCCTCGTAGGTGATGCGGGCCAGCTTGCGCGCCTTGGGCACGATTCTCGGATCGGTAGTGTAAACCCCATCCACATCGGTATAGATGTCGCAGCGATCGGCGTCCAGGGCCGCGGCCAGCGCCACGGCCGAGGTGTCGGAGCCGCCGCGGCCCAGGGTGGTGATGCGGTTGTCGGTCTCGCCAATCCCCTGAAAGCCGGCCACCACGGCCACCTGGCCTTGCTCCATGCGGTGGATCAACTCGGCCGTGTCGATGTCCTGGATGCGGGCGCGGCCGTGGGCCACGTCGGTGCGCACCGGGATCTGCCAGCCGGTCCAGGACCGCGCCTCCACCCCCAGCGCCTGCAGGGCCATGGACAGCAGGCCGATGGTCACCTGCTCGCCCGTGGAGACAACCACGTCGTATTCGCGGGCATCGTGCATTGGGGCGATCTGGCGGCACAGATCCACCAGGCGGTTGGTCTCGCCGGCCATGGCCGAGACGACCACCGCGACCTGGTGGCCTTCGGCGGCCTCCTCGGCGACGCGGCGGGCGACGGTGCGTATGCGCTCGATGTCGCCCACCGAGGTGCCGCCGAATTTCATAACGAGTCGGGCCATGCTGGGGTGCCCCCGGGCTCCTGTGCTGGTCGGTGGTGTGGTTGGGAGTGGATGAGGAGCGAGTCTCGGATCTCCCGGTCTCTGGCTGACCGGTGGTCTCGGTGACCTGTGCCGGGCGGCGATCCGGTTGCCGTCGCCGCCGTATACGCTATACATCCCAGACGATCGGGGCGGGACTCATCAGGGATCGTCCCAGCCCAGCCCGCCCGGGCGGCCTCTTCATACTCGCTCGCTCCGGGCGAGGCAAGGCCGCGCACGGCGTTGGCCAATGGCTCCGTCCCCGGTTCGTTCTCGCCTCGCCACACCCAGGGAGACCGCCGCCGCCATGTCCGCCAGCCCCGCCCCCACCGCCCCCACCCCCGCGACACAGGCCCCCGGGTCCGTGCTCGACAGCGAGGTGGCCAAGTTCGCCGCCATGGCCGACACGTGGTGGGATCCCGATGGCCCCTTCAAGCCGCTGCACACGTTCAATCCCAAGCGGCTGGCCTTCATCCGCGATCAGGCCGCCGCCTGCTTTCGGCGCGATCCCCATCAGCGCGAGCCCTTCGCCGGCCTCACGCTTCTGGACATCGGTTGCGGCGGCGGGTTGCTGTGCGAACCGATGGCGCGGCTGGGCTTCCAGGTGACCGGCATCGACGCCACCGAGAAGAACATTGGCGTCGCCTCGGTGCACGCGGAGCGGTCTGGCCTGCCGATCGACTACCGGGCGGGCACCGCCGAGGCCCTGGTGGCCGATGGCCGGCGCTTCGACGTGGTGCTGACCATGGAGGTGGTGGAGCACGTGGCGGACGTCGACAGTTTCCTGCACTCCTGTGCCGCCCTGGTGAAACCTGGCGGCCTGCTGGTGGGGGCGACCCTGAACCGCACCCTGAAGTCCCTGGCCCTGGCCAAGATCGGCGCCGAGTATGTGCTGCGGTGGCTGCCCCGGGGAACCCACGACTGGCGCAAGTTCGTGCGTCCGGCCGACTTCGCCGCTGGCCTGCGGGCGGGGGGCTTGACCGTCGAGGCGCTGGCGGGGATGACGTACAATCCCATCGCGGCGTCCTGGTCATTGAGTCGGGACCTGGGTGTCAATTACCTGATCGCCGCCCGCAAGGCGGCGTAGGGCCAAGGCGCGTTGGGCGGCGGCGGACAGGACGCGACAGGGCAACGGGCTCAGGGTAACGCGGGCAACGGTCCGCACGTTCGATGGAGATCCTTCGCACCTTTCAGGCGCTCAGGATGAGGTTAATATACTTCAGATAACCTCATCCCGAGCGA
>JANQGN010000554.1 GCA_028277295.1 Rhodospira sp. | reverse complement strand
CGCCATCATGGCGGGGATGCGGGGTCGGCGACGGTCCGTCACCGAATCCAGAGGATCACACAACGCCATGACCCAGTGTTCGCGCATGCCGCCCGCCAGCCGTCCGACGCGCGCCGCCGCCGATCAGGATGCCCTGGCGCCCGCGCCGGAGGCCCAGGGACCACCGACCACGGCCGAACCGGACGAGCCGGACGAGCCGGACGAGCCGGACGAGCCGGACGAGCGGTGGGTGTTCGGCTATGGGTCGCTGATGTGGCGGCCGGGGTTCGCGTTCGTCGAGCGGCGCCCAGCCCTGCTGCATGGCTATCATCGAGACATGTGCGTCCGCTCCATTCGCTATCGCGGAACGCCGGAGAAGCCAGGGTTGGTGTTAGGGTTGCGGCGATCCGGATCGTGCCGCGGCATTGCCTATCGCGTGGCGGCGGCGGACTGGGCCGAGGTGAAGGCATATCTGTTCGAGCGCGAAATGGTGACCTACGCGTATCGGCCGCGATTCGGAGTTGTGGTGCTGGGCGACGGGCGGCGGGTGCGAGGCTTTACCTTTGTCGCCGATCCGGACCATCCCCAATACGCCGGGGACCTGGATCTGCGGGATCGCATTGGCCTGATCCGGCAGGGCGTGGGTCCCGGCGGCACCGCGCGGGACTACCTGGCCAGCACCGTCGCACACCTGGACGACCTGGGCATCACCGACAGTCACCTGCACCATTTGTTGGACTGGGTCGACGGGCAGGCCACGCCGCCCGGCGCGCCTGACTGATGCCGGTGGGCCGTCCACATCAACAAACCCGGGGCGGTTCAACAGGCCCTAGAACGTGGTTGGCGTGTTGACCCAGAGGATACGGCTGACACCGTCCGCCAGATTCCGATAGCTGTGCGGCAGTTCCGAATTGAAATGGAAGGAGTCGCCGGCGGCGAAATCGTATGCCCGGCCGGCGATCAGAAGCTCGACACGCCCCTCCAGCACGTAGCCGATTTCCTCGCCGGCATGGGTGATGTCGCCGCCGCTTTCGGCCCCGGGTTCAAGAACGTGGATGTTACCGTCAACGATCTGCCCCGGCAGGGCCGGCGCGAGACGTTCCAGGCGAATGGCCGGCGTGCCCTTCCGGCACCGCAGCAGAACGACCGGCCGCTCGCCCTCCCTATATGTGGTGACGAGCGACGCCTCCGGGGCGGAGAACAGGTCCGCGATGGAGGTTTCCAGCGCCGCCGCGATCCGATGCAGGATGCGAAGGGATGGGGTGGCCTGTTCCGTCTCGATCTTCGACAGCATGGACATGGAACAACTGGCCTTCTCGGCCACGTCCCTCAACCGCAGGCGCCTTTGGCGTCGGACCGCGCGGAGACGTGCTCCCAGGTCCTGAAACTGCGATGGCTCCGCGGTGTTTGCTTTCCGAGGTTCGTGTGACACCCGAATCGAGTCCCTGGCAACGGTTTGATGTCCGGCGTGACCGCCGTGGCGGGGAGGGGGCTGAACGACCACGGGACGACGGCGCGCACCGGTCGGGTCGAGGACCCGTGGCAGTTTTCCTTATATTCAAACAGGTTGAATAGTCAGGCTTCATCCAGGCCGACCTCTTTGATCGCACATACGTCCCAAAACCATCCAAAAACTGCAAGTCCAGAGTGACAATATTATGAATGATCATTTATTTTCATATAGTTAAGCCATATGCACAATATGTGATCGCACCCAGGCAGTCGTCTCTTTTTTCGGCAGAACTCCGGCCTGGGCAATTAAACTCGCTTGATCTTGATGCAATCATCCGCCACCGTCGTTGACGGTCGTACGGGCCGGACGCGGCGACGACGCCGTGAATGCCGTGGCCAAAAAGACGCATCGCCACTTCTGGAACAGGACTGCCGAGCTATGAAGACACCCCTTCGCAGGAGCATGGGCGCTGCCCTCGCGGCAGCCGTGGCGCTGACCACCGTCCCCGCCGTGGCAAAGGATATCGTGAAAATCGCCTTCATTGGGCCGCTGACGGGGGGCGTTTCCGCCAACGGCCTGGGCGGACGCAACTCCGCGGCGCTGGCGGTGGCGCTGCGCAATCAGGATGAAGAGACAGCGTACGACTACGAACTCGTGGCCCTGGATGACGAGTGCAAGCCCAACGTTGGCGTCCAGGTGGCGACCAAGGCCGCCGCCGACCGCGACATCATCGGGGGCGTGACGCACTATTGCTCCGCCGTCGCCATCGGCGCCGTGGACATCTACCATAAGTTCGGGATGCCCGTGATTGTCTGGGGTGCCGTGCTGCCGGACATCACCTACGGCAACGATTATGCCGAGGTCCATCGTGTCAACGGCACCATGATCAACCAGAACCGGGTGGCCGCCCAGTTCATGCAGGACCACGGTTACAAGACCTGGGCGATCATTCATGACACCACCGACTATGGGAAAGGCCACAACAAGTACTTCTCCGAGTTTCTTACCGAGGGCGGCGGCCAGATACTCGCTACGTTTGGTGTCACCGCCGACCAGCAGGACTTCACGGCCGAATTGACGAAGATCAAGGACCTGGAGCCCGACGTCATTTACTTCGGCGGTCTCACACCCATCGGGGTCCGCATTCGCCAGCAGATGGACAAGCTTGGGATCGAGGCGCAGTTCCAGGGCACGTCCGGAATCGTGTCCGAAGCCTATGCCGAGGGTCTGGGCGATCTGTCCGAGGGCACCCTGGCCTTCCGGGAGGGCGCGCCAGCCGAGAAGCTGCCGGGCGGACAGTTCTTCCTGAGTGCTTACGAGACGGCGGGCTATGACGAGGCGCCCGAGGCCTATGGACCCTTCGCGTTCGCGGCCACCAATCTCATGATGGATGCCATCGAGGCGGTCGGCCCGGATCGCAAGAAGGTCATCGCCTATCTGGAAACCGTCGAGAACCACGAGTCCATTACCGGCCCCATCACCTTCGACGACCATGGTCAGAACACCGTCGCCGTCATCACAAAATACGTGGTGCAGGACGGCGCGTGGCTCGTCTGGGAAGACAGCGCGTACGCGACAGGTGAACGCAAACTGGTCGGTCAGTAACGGATATCGGTGATATCGGCGCGGGTGCACTCCCGCTTGATCATGAGGCACCCGCGCCGCGGCTCATCCGCCATTTAAGGCTTATCCCCTTGCTTCAGAGCCCGTCCGGAAAGTCTCGGGAGCCGCAATATGGTGTGTGCCTGCGCCCGAATCGCATGCCGTATGCGGTGTCTTGCAAGGCTTTCCGGACAGACACTCAGGTTGGCACAAGAAAGAGTGCACACCTTGCTCACGAAATGCCAACATGCTGTGGTCGCCGGAACCAGGGGGACAAGCTGGCGCTATTTTTCTTGCATACACTTGCGTACAGATGATGGAGTTCCGTCCATGGACATTGGCCTGCTGGGGCAATACCTGGCCAACGGCATCATTCTTGGCACCATGTACGCCCTGGTCGCCGTCGGTTTCACGCTGTTCTTTGGCGTGCTGGACGTGATCAAGTTTTCCCACGGCGATGTGCTGATGCTTGGCGCCTTCACCGGCTTCACCGCCTTTCTGGGACTCGAGGCCGCCGGCGTGGCCGACCCATGGGTTCAGGTCGTCGCGGTGACCCTTGTCGCCGTCGCCGGAACCGCCTTCATCGGCGCCGTCATCGCGCGCTACCTCGTCCTACCGCTCAAGTCGGCGCCGCCGCTCAACATTCTTCTCGTGACGCTGATGCTGGGGACGGCGATCCGCGAGGCCGTGCGCCTGTTCTATCCCGATGGATCCAATCCCAAGCCGTTTCCCGCCCTGCTGCCGACCTCGTCCACCGATCTGGGCAACTTCACCCTGCGCGCCGACAGCGTGATCCTGGTGTCCGTCGGTCTCGCGGTCATCTTCGGCCTGCACCTGCTGATCAACCGCACCCGCCTGGGGCTGGCCATCCGCGCCGTGGCGCAAGACGAGGAAACGGCCAAGACCATGGGGATCAACTACACCATGATCGTGCTGGTGACCTTCGCCATTGGCTCGGGCGCCGCGGCCTTCGCCGGCATCATGAATGGGCTCTACTACAACGAAGTCAATTTCGGCATGGGCCTGCTTCTGGGCCTGATCGGGTTCTCCTCGGCGATCGTCGGCGGCCTCGGGAACCTGTACGGGGCCATTCTGGGCGGCTTCCTGTTCGCCGCGCTACAGACCATCGGCGCGGTCGCCTTGCCCTTTGCCAGCGCCTACAAGGACGTCTTCGCCTTTGGCGTCGTCATCGCCGTGATGGCCTGGAAGCCCACTGGCCTGATCGCCGAACGCACCAGCGACCGAGTGTGAGCAAGCCGATGTCGAGAGCTCCTCTGACCGCGACCCCCACGACGTGGCTGGGATTGCCGCCCCTGGCCGTCGGCGTGCTGTTCGTTGTGCTCGCCAGCACCTACGCCTGGCTGTTCCTCCACGCCGAGTCCGAACCAGAGGTCTTGGTGCTGCTGGCCGTCGCCGCCGTCGCCGCCGTCATAGGCGGACGGACCGGCGCCGACCGCGCGCTCTCCAGCGCCATGACCCGTCACTCGGGCGCGATGAACGGTGTCATTGTCCTGAGCGTCGTGGCCGTGATCTTTCTGCTCGGCACCGAACACTTCCCGCTTCTGATGCTGACCACCGTCCTGCTGTACGTAACGGCGGCGCTGGGACTGAACATCCAGTTCGGCTACACGGGCATGGTGAACTTCGCCGGCGCCGCCTTCTTCGGCATCGGCGCCTATACCGCCGCCGTCATGACCGCGCACACGAGCATCCCGCCGCTTCTGATTCTGGTTCTGGGCGGCGTCATGTCGGCGCTGATCGGGTTCATCCTGGTCATCCCGGTGGTGCGGACGCGCGGTCACTACTCCGCCGTCGTGACGATCGCCTTCGCGGTCCTGTTCAAGACGTTCCTGGAGGTCAACGACATCCTGGGCGGGCCGCAGGGCCTGATGGTGGGCTCGATGACCATTCTGGGCTGGGATTTCAACAACAGCCCTGTTTTGTTCGGGATTGAGCTGTCCTTCTACGTGAACTACGCGCTGCTGGGCGCGACGCTCGCCGTGGTGGCGTTCATGTTCACCCGCCGGCTAGAGCGCTCCTGGCTGGGCCTGACGCTGGATTCCGTGCGCCTGGACGAAACGGCGTCCGCCTGCTTCGGCATCGGCGTGACCCGGGCCAAGGTGCTGGCGTTCACCATCGGCAATGTCATGACAGGCATTGCCGGCACGCTTTACGGCATGATGGTCAGTTTTGTCGCGCCGACAAGCTTCACCTTCGCGGATAGCCTGCTGCTCGTCGCCATCGTGCTGCTGGGCGGCATGGGCAGCCCCTGGGGCACCGCCCTGGCGGCCTTCATCGTGATCGTCCTGCCGGAAAAACTGCAGATCATCCAGGAGTATCGCTTCTTGCTGTTCTCCGTGCTGGTGATCGCGATGCTGCTGTTTCGCCCCGATGGCCTGCTACCGCGCAAGGTGCGCGACTACGTTCCGGGCTGGAGGGCCGACACATGACCGATCCGGTTCTGGAGATTGTGGGCCTCAGCAAGACGTTCGGCGGCGTGACCGCCCTGGACGCCCTCAGCATGAGCGTCCGGCGCGGCGAGATCGTCGGTCTGATCGGCCCCAATGGATCGGGCAAGACAACCAGTTTCAACGCGGTGACCGGCATTTTCCCGCCCTCGGACGGGACCGTGCGCTTCGATGGCACGGACATCACCGGGCTGTCGCCCCAGAAGGTCTATGCGGCCGGCATCGCCCGCACGTTCCAACGCTCGCGTCTGTGCCTGCCGCTGTCCATTTTCGACAACATCATGGTCGGCAACCACGGCCGGCTGTCCAAGGGCCTGTGGTTCAATCTGGTCCGCCGCCGCGCGTTTCGCCGCGAGTTCGAGCGCTGCCATGCGCAGACCCGGGCCCTGGTCGGCACGTTCTCCGCCAGCCTGGCTGACCGTATGTTCGAGCCGGTCGGTGCGTTGCCCATGATCGAGCGCCGCCGTATCGAGATCTGCCGCGCGCTGATCAGCCAGCCGAAGCTTCTGCTTCTCGACGAACCCTCGGCCGGCATGACACATGACGAGACGACACAGCTCATGGACGACATCCTGGACGTCCGCCAGCGCCTTGAGGGGCTGTCGATCATCATCATCGAACACGAGATGGGCGTCATCGAGCGCATCACCGATCACTGCGTGGTTCTGAACTACGGTCGAAAGATCTGCGAAGGCACCTTTGCCCACATCGCGGCCGATCCCGAGGTTCAACAGGCCTACCTGGGGGCGGAGTGAGCGCCATGACCGGCAACAGCATCAGGATCGAAAACCTCTACACCGCCTACGACAAGGCCGACGTCCTGCTCGACATTTCGCTGACCGTGAAGCCTGGAACCATCACATGCCTGCTGGGCTCCAACGGCGCGGGCAAGACCACCGTCATCCGCTCCATCCTGGGCCTGACGCCACCGCGCCAGGGCACCATCCGCATTGGGGAAACCGACATCACGGGGATGGCCACCCACAAGGTCATCGCGCAGGGACTGGCCTGTATTCCCGAGGGCCGGCGCATGTTCCCCAAACTGACGGTGGAAGAGAATCTGCGGCTCGGCGCCTACCAGGTGTCCGACGACAAACTGATCCGTGACCGCATGGAGTCCGTGTTCAGCACCTTCCCGCAACTGGCCGAGCGCCGCGACCAGTTGGCCGGCACCATGTCCGGCGGCGAGCAGGCCATGGTGTCCATCGGACGCGGACTGATGAGCGGGCCCCGGATCCTGCTGGTCGACGAGCCCTCGCTTGGTCTGTCACCGCTGTATGTGAAGGAAAACTTCAAGATCATTGAAGGGATCCGCGAACAGGGGGTGACCGTGTTCCTAGTGGAACAGAATGTCCGCCAGACCCTTGGCATCGCTGATTACGGGTACGTTCTTTCGGGCGGCCGGTTGATCGCGCAGGGCACGGCCGACGCGCTGAAGGCCAGCCCCGAGGTTCACGAGGCCTACTTCGGCTGACGGCCGCCTTCCCGGCAAACGAGGCCCCTGGAGACGGTTATGGCAAATCCCCTCGATGTGGTGGACGTGACGCGCCGCCTGATCGCCTTTGAAACCATCAATCCCCCCGGATCCGAACGCCCCTGCGCCGAGTATCTGCGCGCCCTCCTGGAGGACGCCGGCTTCCACACCGAACCGCACGACTTGGCGCCGGGTCGCGCCAGTCTTGTCGCCCGGCTTGGCGACGGGTCCGGTGATCCGCTGTGCTTCACGGGGCACATCGACACCGTGCCACTGGGCGAGCGGGCGTGGACGCGCGATCCCTTCGGCGGAGAGATTGCCGACGGCCGGCTCTATGGGCGCGGCGCCACCGACATGAAGGGGGGTGTGGCCGCCGTCGTCTGCGCCTGTGTCGCCCAGGCCGACCGCCTGCGGGACGGTCCCGGCGTCGTTCTGGTCATCACGGCTGGTGAGGAAACCGGCTGCGATGGCGCCGCCGCCCTGGTCAGGGACTCACGGTTGGGCCGCGCGGGGGCCATGGTGGTGGCGGAGCCCACCGCGAACGCCCCCTACGTCGGCCACAAGGGTGCCCTGTGGCTGAAGGCACGCACGCGCGGTGTCACCGCCCACGGGTCGATGCCCGAGCATGGCGATAACGCCGTCCACAAGGCCGCCCGCGCGATCACCCGGCTCGCGGACTTCGATTTCAACGTCAAGGGCCACCCGGTGCTTGGCAAGCCCACACTGAACATCGGTACGGTGCGGGGTGGTATCAATGTCAATTCGGTCCCCGACCATGCCGAGATCGGCATCGATATCCGAACCGTCCCCGGCATGACTCACGCGGCCCTGCGCGAAAGCCTGGCGCGGTCCATGGGCGAGGGCGCGGAGCTGGATGTCACGGTAGACCTCGATGGCGTCTGGACGGAGCCGGACAGCCCCTGGATCGCGGCGGCGGCCGCGCGCGCGGGCAGCGTTTCGGGGCATCCGCCTGTCCCGGCCACGGCCACCTATTTCACCGATGCCTCGGTTCTGACGCCGGCCTACGGCGGCATTCCAACGCTGATCCTGGGGCCCGGCGAGCCCTCCATGGCGCATCAGACCGACGAATACTGTCTGATCGACAGGTTGACCGAGGCCGTGTCGATCTATGGCGCCCTGATCGACGACTGGCACACCGGCGACTGGACAGTCCGGGCATACAGCAAGTCCCGAGCAATCTGAACCAGATCGCTCGGGATTTGCTCCCAGGGCCTGTTGACAACAGACCCTAAGTACTACAGTTGCATTTTTGATCGCGCTCTGCGGTGGCAGAGAGCGGCCTGTGCCTGGTGGTGTCGTCGCCAGCGGGACCTGGCCCAGACGAAGGCCGGGTGGGCCATTGGGCCTTTCAGCAAGCGGATGATGAGCGTTCGGATTTCCGAGGTCGTGAAGAGGGTTCCCGCGGCGTGATGGTCGCGCGTGTCGGCATGAATGCCCTCGAACGGCGGCAGGCTCCCGGGCGCCACGCTGGCCGCGATGCGCCGGAACATGTCCTCCCGCGCCGCCCGGGGGGGGCGAGGACGTTCATGGCGCAAACCACATCGAAGGCCAGGTCCGGCCACGTCCAGGTCAGCATGCCGGCCTGCTCGGCGCGGATCGCCCCGCCGCGCTCGGCGGCCAGACGCCGCGCCTTGGCCAAACCCTCGGCCGAGACG
>JANQGN010000751.1 GCA_028277295.1 Rhodospira sp. | reverse complement strand
TCCCGGCCAACCGGCTACTGGTCAAGAACCTGTCGGTGATCGGCTTCTACTGGGGCGCCTACATGCGCCTGGCGCCGGATCGGGTGCGGGCGTCCATGGACGCGCTCATGGGCTGGCATGCCGAGGGCCGGTTGCGGCCCCGGGTGTCCGCCGAGTATCCCCTGGAGCGGGCGGTGGAGGCTATCGATGCCCTTCTGGGCCGGGGCGTGACGGGCAAGCTGGTGCTGCGAATCGCCCCGGATGGGTGAAAGGCGACGGCCGCGCCCGTGCTCGGCCGCGATGGGCCAGGGTCATCGTCGCGTGGGTGGTCGCGCGACGCGGCCTGGCGGCTTGGCGCTACTCCTCGCCGGGGGTGTAGAAGTCGGGGCGCGCCAGGTCGGCGCTTCCCTCGCGGCGGTCGTCCAGGCCGATGCCCTGAATGGCGCGGGCCAGGGCGTCGCAACGCTGGCCGTGGGTCCGCGCCGCCTCGGCGCCGGTGCCGGACACCGCCCGCCCGGCCTCGCCGCCGCACTGGCTTCGGTATTCCTCCATCATCTCCACCGGCGACAGGCTGTCGAGCGGCGCCAACCCCCGGGGCTCGGGCGTCTGGGCGCGGGCGCCTGGCGTCATCGTCAGGGCGAGACACGCCCCCACGCAGGCCACCAGGCCGGCCCGCGCGCGCCGGCCGATCCTTGCCATATCACGCCACCCGTATCTTGACGTAGCTGCCGGGCGCGCTTTCCAGGGCTGGCAGCGGGCCATCGCCGGGCTGGCGCGCCGGCACTTTGTCGCCGCCAGCGTGCCGTTCCACCCACTTGGCCCAGTCCGGCCACCAGGAGCCATCATGCTTGGTGGCGGCGGCTAGCCACTTCTCGGGGTCCTTGGAGCGGCTGGAACTGGTCCAATGACAGTACTTGTTGGCCGCGGGCGGATTGATGACACCGGCGATATGGCCGGAGGCCGCCAGCACGAAGCGCGCCGGACCGCCGTACAACTGGGCGCCGCGGAAGGTGGAGACCCAGGGAGCGATGTGGTCCTCGCGCGCCGACAGGAAGTAGGACGGCGTCTTGATGGTGGTCAGGTCAATATCGATCCCGTTGACATGCACGGCACCGGGGTCCTTCAGAAGGTTATCCAGGTAGCACTTGCGCAGATAGAAGCTGTGCATGGCCGCCGGCATGCGCGTGCTGTCCGAGTTCCAGTACAGCAGGTCGAAGGGGAAGGGCTCCTTGCCCATCAGGTAATTGTTGACCACGAACGACCAGATCAGGTCATTGGCGCGCAACATATTGAAGGTGGTGGCCATCTCGCCACCATCGAGGTAACCACGCTCGAACATCTCATGCTCAAGGTGGTCGAGCGTCTCCGGATCGATGAACACGCCCAGCTCGCCCGGGTCGGAGAAGTCGAGCATGGTGGTGAAATGGGTCGCGGATGACACCCGGTCCTGCTGCCCCTTGGCATGAAGCCAGGCCAGCAGCACGCCCAGCAGGGTTCCGCCCAGGCAGTAGCCGATCAGGTTGACGGTGGTCTCGCCGGTGATCGTTCGGATCGCGTCCATGGCCTCCAGCGGGCCCAGCTGGAGGTAGTCGTCGAAGCCGGTATCGCGGAAGGTTTCGTCGGGGTTCACCCACGAGATGATGAAGACCGTATGCCCCTGCGCGACGGCCCAGCGTACGAAAGAGTTCTTCTCGCGCAGATCCAGGATGTAATACTTGTTGATCCACGGTGGGATGATTAGCAACGGCGTCCTGTGCGCCATGTCGGTGCTTGGCGAATATTGAATCAACTGCATCAGGCGGTTCTGTAGAACCACCTTGCCCGGCGTGTTGACGATGTTCTCGCCCACGGCGAACGCCTGTTCGTCGGTCATGGTGATGCGCAACTGGCCCTTGCCCTTTTCCAGATCGGCCAGCAGGTGTTCCAGTCCCTTCAGCAGGTTCTCGCCATTGCTTTCGAACGTCGTGCGCAGCACCTCGGGGTTGGTCATCAGGAAATTGGTGGGCGCCAGGGCGTCGACCAGCTGACGAGCGTAGAAGTCGGCCTTGCGGCCCACCGGGCTGTTCTCGTCCTCCAGGTCGTGCACCAACCCCATCATCCAGCGAGACGTGAGCAAGTAGGACTGCTTGATGAAGTCGAAGACTTCATTCTCCTGCCACATCTCGTCGCGGAAGCGGTGGTCGTTCTTCTCCGGCCGTACCAGTGGTTCGGTTTCCTGGCCCAGCCAGCGTTGCGCCGCGTTCTGCCACAACGCCATGTAGTCCTGCCACAGGGTGAACTGCGCTTCCATGATCTTGGCGGGGTTCGCCATCATGCGCGCGGTCATGTCCAGGAACGCTTCGCTGACGTTGAGGGGATCGCCAAACGGCATCATCTCGCCGGAAGCCTGGCGGCGCACGAAATCGTTCATCAAGCGCTGGCTGCGCTCGGCGATGTCCGCCATGGCTGCGGCGAACTCGTTGGGATCGGGAGGCTTCGGATGCTCGCCAGTGCTGCCCTGTTGATCGGCCATCGTCCCTTCCTCTATCATCCGCTCCGCACGACTGCCGGTGTCCGGCCGGCTCCCCCGGCGCATCGAGGCAAGCCCACCATACCCTTGTGGTGTACCATGACTGGCGGGCCATGGGGAGGGGCGGCGGGCCGGATCGGACCCGTAAACAACGGTTGAAATGGGTGTTGCGCCGGAGCGCGGCAAGGGTCAGCGAGGCATGCCGGATGCCAGGGCGCTTCCGGGTGCCGCCGCTGGCGTCCCGGCCCGCCCCGTCAGGACCAAACGATGATAAGGGGACCGAGCGCGTGACAGACATCAGGCCAGGGCCAGGCCGGCCGCTCCGCACCGACTGTCGCCCGGCGCGCGCCGAGGATGCCGCGTCCGCGTCCGCGTCATCGGCCGGGTCCAGGGGCCACCGCCGGACCACCTGGGGCCCCGCCCTGGCGATGACGCTGGTGGCCGCCCTCGGTCTCGGCGCTTGCGCCGACGATCCGCCGCCGGAAGCCTCTGGCGATTATCCCGACATCGCCGACAGCCCCAGCGAGCGGCCCGCCGTAACCCCGGTGCGCGAGCGCGACGAGATCGCCGAGGGTCTGCGCGCTGACCGGCGCGAGGACCGCTATGCCCTGGAAACGGGACAGCGCCGCCGCTCCACCGAGGTGCAGCCCCCCGAGTACGCGCCGCCGGCCGACGCGCCCGCCCAGACTCCCCCCGCCACGCGCCTGGACGCCGGGGAGACGCCCGATGGCCCGTCCGACGGCGAGGCGGCGCTCGCGCGCACGCCCCTGGCGCCACTGCCGGGCACGGGGCAGGGCAGGGTGAACCGGGTCGCGCCGACCACTGGCCCCACGGCGCCGGCCGGCCCGACCGGCCCTGCCGTCGCCCGACCACAGGCCCAGACCCCGGCCCCTGCTCCCGCCTTGGCGCCCGTGGCCAATCCCTACGCGTCGGGACCGATCGTGGTGGACTCTCGGGGGGTGATGACCATGGCCCCGGGCGGGGCGGTCACCACCCAGGGTCCCTATCCGGTGGGCGGGCCACTGGTCGCCGGTGGTCCCGCCTATCCGGGCGCTCCCGTGGCGGGGGCGGCGGGGACCCAACCCCTGACCGCCTACGCGCCCCTTGCCGGGGTGCGCACCCAGCGCGTGGCGGTGATCTATTTCGGCAACGGCTCGGCGGCGCTGTCCGGGCAGGATCGCCAGGTGGTGCGCCAGGTGGCGGCCCTGCAACGTCAGTACGGCGGCCTGCTGCGGGTGATCGGGCATGCCTCCAGCCGCACGGCGGCCACCGACATCACCCGCCACAAGATGGCCAACTTCGCCGTCTCCCTGCAGCGGGCCAACGCGGTGGCCGAGGCGTTGATGCGCGAGGGCACCCCGGGGCGGTATCTCTACGTGGGCGCGGTGTCCGATAGCCAGCCGGTGTATTATGAGATCATGCCCACCGGCGAGGCGGGCAACCGGCGCGCGGAGATCTATCTGGACTATTGACGCTCGCGGCGAGGGCCCGCGACCCTCCGAGGCCCAGGGCGTCATGGGGGCCGGAAGCCTCCGCCCGGGCTAGGGAGCCACGCCCATGGACGCCATGATCGAAGCCATCTGGCTGACCGTTCGGCTGGCCACCATCACGACGCTCCTGTTGCTGATCGTGAGCACGCCACTGGCTTGGTGGCTGGCCCGCTCGCGCGCCTGGTGGAAGGAAGGGGTGGGCGCGGTGGTGACGTTGCCGCTGGTGCTGCCGCCCACGGTCCTCGGCTTCTACCTGCTGCTGGCCCTCAGCCCCTCCAGTCCGCTTGGACAGGCCGCCGAGGCGGTCTTCGGTCACACCCTGCCGTTTACCTTCGAGGGACTTGTGGTGGCCTCGGTGATCTACTCGTTGCCATTCGTGGTCCAGCCCATCCGCAACGCCTTCGAGGCCATGGGCGACCGCCCCCTTGAGGTGGCCGCCACCTTGCGCGCCACGCCCCTGGATGCCTTCTTCTCCGTCGCCGTCCCGCTCGCCCGGGGCGGGTTCCTGACCGGCGCGGTGCTGGGGTTCGCGCATACCGTGGGCGAGTTTGGCGTCGTGCTGATGATCGGTGGCAACATCCCGGGCGAGACCAAGGTGCTGTCGGTGGCCATCTACGACTACGTGGAAACGCTACAGTGGGGCAAGGCGCACGCTCTGGCGGGGGGCATGGTGGTTTTCTCCTTCCTGGTCATCCTGGCCATGGCCCTGATCGGCCGGCGCGCCACCTGGGTCGGCCGATGAAGGATGGACCCATGCCGCATGGCGGCTCGGGGATCGAGGCCGCGTTCACGGGGCGCCTGGGCGGGTTCGCGCTGGAGGCCCGTTTCGCCGCGCCGGCCCAAGGGATCACCGGGCTGTTTGGCCCCTCGGGGTGTGGCAAGACCACGGTGCTGCGCTGTATCGCGGGGCTCACGCGTCTGCCGGGCGGGCATCTGCGCGTCAACGGCGCGGTCTGGCAGGACGGGCGTCGCTTCCTGGCGCCGCATCGCCGGCCCGTGGGCTATGTGTTCCAGGAGGCCAGCCTGTTTCCGCACCTGTCGGTCACTGGCAACCTGCGCTATGGGCAGCGGCGGGTGAGGGGGACGGCGCCACACCCCGTGGCTTTTGACGACGTTGTGGATCTTCTGGGGCTGGCGCCGTTGCTGGACCGTCCGCCCATGGTGCTGTCCGGCGGAGAGCGCCAGCGGGTGGCCCTGGGGCGGGCCTTGCTGACCCAGCCGCGCCTGCTGCTGATGGACGAGCCGCTTGCCGCGCTGGACCGGGCCAGCAAGGAGGACATCCTCCCCTACCTGGAGCGTCTGCACGCCAACCTGCAAATCCCGGCTTTCTACGTTAGCCATGACCTGGCCGAGGTCGAGCGTCTGGCAGACACCCTGGTGCTGATGGACGCCGGGCGGGTGCGCGCGGTCGGTCCTCTGGCGGCCCTGCTGGCCGACCCGGCGCTGCCGCTGGCCCGGTTGCCGGAGGCGGCGGAGGTGATGGACGCCACGGTTGTTGGGCACGAGGCCGACTACGGTCTCGCCGTCCTGGCGGTGCCCGGCGCGACCTTGCTTGTGCCCGGCGCGGCCGGCCCGGTGGGGGGCACCCGGCGGCTGCGCATCGCCGCCAGCGATGTCAGCCTGTGCCGCGACGGACCGCCCACGGGGTCCAGCGTGCTCAACGTCCTGCCGGCGCGCATCCTGGGCGCGGAGCCGGTGGCGCCGCACCAGATGACCGTGTTCCTGGCCCTGGGCGAGGCCGGCGACGGCGCCGCCCTGCTGGCGCGCATCACCCGCAAGTCGTGGGACGGACTGGGTTTGCGGCCCGGCCTGACGGTCCACGCCCTGGTGAAGAGTGTGGCGCTGCTGGATCGGGAATGACCCGGCCCGGCGCCCTGTATGGAGGACCCATGATCGTTCTGGATGATGCGACGCTGCTGGGCTATCTGCGCGAGGACGCGCTTTACGGAGACCTGACCACCCGGTCGCTGGCGCCGGGCGGGTCGAGGGCGCGCATGACCTTTGCCGCGCGCGGGGCGATGTCCGTGTGTGGCGTGGAGGAGGCGGCGCGCCTGCTGACCCTCGTGGGCGCCGATGTGCGACCAGCCTGCGCCAGCGGCGCCGTCCTGGAACCGGGGACGCCGATCCTCGATGCCGACGGGCCGGCGGAGGCGGTGTTTCTCGGCTGGAAGGTGGCGCAGACGCTGGTGGAATGGGCGTCCGGCGTGGCCACGGCGGCGCGCGCGCTGGTGACCGCCGCCCATGCCGAGGCGTCTGGCGCGGTGGTGGCTTGTACCCGCAAGGCGGTTCCCGGAACCCGGCCGCTGTCGGCCAAGGCGGTGCTGTCCGGCGGGGCGACGCTGCACCGGACCGGCCTGTCGGACACCCTGCTGCTGTTCCCCGAGCACGGCGCGGCCCTGGCGGCGGCGGGCGAGGCGCCGGCCGACACCCAGGCGCGGCAGATCGCCAAGCTCAAGCACGCTTGCCCGGAGCGTGCCGTGGTCGTGGAGGTCAAGAGTGTCGACGACGCCCTGGCGGCCGCGTCCCAGGGCGCCGACGTGCTGCAACTGGAGAAGTTTCCGCCGGAGCGGGTGGCCGAGGTCGTCGCCCGCCTTCCGGCGGGCAGCGCGGCGCGGGTGGCCGCCGCCGGCGGGGTGACGCCGGACAACGCGGCGGCCTATGTGCGGGCCGGGGCGCGGGTGCTGGTCACCTCGTGGCCCTACACCGCGCGTCCCGCCGATGTGGCGGTGACCATCGACGCGGCCGGTCGCGCCCCCACCGCTCGGCCGCCGATCGATCCTTGACGGGGGTTGGCCGCGCGCGGTTTAACGAGCGCACGGGTTATGACGCGACCTTGTCGTACCGACAACCACACCGCACACATACAGGCAGACGATCCATGATTACCCCACAGGGTGCGCTGATCTATACCATGGTGCTGGCGTCCGTCGCCGACACCCAGATGAAGGATGTGGAACTCCGGGTGATCGGCGATATCGTCCGCACCCTGCCGGTGTTTCGCGAGGTGGATCCGGAAACCCTGCCCGAGACCGCCGAGTCCTGTCTGGAGGTGTTGGCGGGCGAGGACGGCCTCGATACCCTTATCACCATCATTCGCGACAGCCTTCCGGCGCTCTTGCGCGAGACGGCCTATGCCCTGGCGCTCGATGTGGTGGCCGCCGATGGGCGCGTGGAACCCGAGGAAATCCGGTTGCTGGAAATGCTGCGGCACGGGTTGAACCTTGATCGTCTGGTCGCCGCCGGGATCGAGCGTGGTGCCCGCGCCCGCTGGGCGCTGGGCTGACCCTACGCCGCTGGCCACCGTTCTGACGCGCGACGGCAATGACCATCGGCGTCCGCCTGGATGGCGCGGCTGGACCGCGTGACGCTGAGACGCGTGCGGAACGACCGCGCAAGTGACCCGGGATTGCAGCGATCCATCGACGTCGAGAGCGCGTGACTGGGATATCCTTGGCGCTCTTGACTTTTTCTATAGAAGCGGCGAGGTTGAATCTCCGTCGAGAAAATAGGGCGTCTTTGGTCCGTTTCCAGACGCTATGAATATTCGTCCCGGAAAGCGACACGAAACATTAATGTGTCCGCATGTACTACAGGGCGAATCACCTGACCCCGACCGGCGTCGCAGCGGGGCGTGCCGGGACCAGGGGGGTAGCGCGCGAGGGGCGGAACCGGATGGGGGGCTTGGTCCCCGAGCACGGGTGCCGCGGGGCGATCCAAGGAGCAGCCCGTTCATGAAACCCTGGACACGCCGACGGACGTCGACCGGTCGGCCCGATCAAGGCCGTCCCGCGGCCGCCGCTCCTGGCGGCTCCGAGGACGGCACACCAGGCGCGGCGCCCGGACCGGTCGAAGCCTTGCCCGACGATTTCCATCGGGCCCTGATCGAACATCTGGACTCCGGGCTGGTGGTCACCCGCGGCCGAACGGTGCTGTATGCCAACCCGGCGGTCGGCGCCATGACCGGGGCGGATGCCGCCCGCCTGACCGGCCGCGACCTCGCGACGCTGTTTGTGGAACCGGATCAACCGGCGGTTCGTGACCTGCTGTGGGCCGCCGCATCTCCGGAGTCTCAGCCCCGTCATGCCGACCGCGCGCGTCCAGCCGTGCATCGGCTCCGGTGTGCCGACGCCGCCGAGCCGGTGAGTGTCATTCTCGGCATGACGGTCCTGGCCGCCGGCGATCCATGGCGCGACGACACCACACCGGCGCGCGCGGAGGATGGCGCGCCGATGTTGCAGGTCACCATCTTCGATGCCTCGCGCGAAACCGACATGGAACGCGCGCTGCTGGAAAGCGAGCGCCGCTACCGCGAGCTGTTCGAAAACGCCCTGGAGGGCATCTATCAGACGACCCTGGCGGGGCGGTACATCAACGTGAATCCCGCCCTGGCGCGCATCTACGGGTACGCCGCTCCTCAAGAGTTGATCGAGTCGTGTCAGGACATCTCAAGCCAGATCTACGCCGAGTCCGGCATGCGCGACCGTTTCAGGCAACTCATGGATCGCGACGGCGTGGTGGAGAACTTCGAGGCCAAGGTACGCCGGAAGGATGGACGGATCATCTGGATCACGGAAAATGCCCGCTGTGTCCGCGATGCGTCGGGCACCGCCTTGTTCTACGAGGGCACCGTTGAGGAGATCACCGAACGCAAACGCTCGGAAGAAAATCTGAGGTTGATGGCGAAGGTGGTCAATAGCGTTCACGAAGGCATCATCATCGTCGATCGCAACCTTCTGGTCTGGGGTGCCAACGAGGCCTATCAGCGCATGACGGGCTGTGAGGCGGCCGAGTTGCTGAACCACCCGGCGCGGCTGACGGCGGTGGAACTGCACGATCCTGGCTTCGAGGATTCGGTGCTGCGGCGCGTGGAGGAGAACGGGCACTGGCGCGGCGAGGTCTGGGGACCGCGCCGCAGTGGTGTGCCGTTTCCCATGGAGATGTCGGTGACCGCCGTGCGCGACCGCCACGGCACGCTGACCCACTACGTGGCCGCCTGCATCGACATCACCAAGCGCAAGCGCGACGAGGAGCATATCCGCTTCCAGGCCAACTACGATATGCTCACCCACCTGCCCAACCGCTACCTGATCATGGACCGCCTGGAGCAGGCGCTGTTGAAGGCGCGCCGCGACGGCACCCGGGTGTGTGTGCTGTTCCTGGACCTGGATCGCTTCAAGCACGTCAACGATTCCTTTGGCCATGCGGCCGGCGACGAACTGCTGAAGCTGGTGGCCCGCCGGCTGCGCCAGGTGGTGCGCATGTCCGATACCGTGGGCCGGCTGGGGGGCGACGAATTCGTCATCGTGCTGACCGATGTCGCCGACGGCCCGGTGGGTGACCAGGTGGCCGACAAGGTCGTTCAGGCCATGTCCGAGCCGTTCCAGATCCTCGACACCGAGTTGTTCTGCCTGCCGTCCATCGGCATCACCTACTTCCCCGATCAGGCCGACACGGTCGAGGAACTGTTGCGCAACGCCGACGTGGCCATGTACCACGCCAAGCATTCCGGCGACCGCCGCCATCTGAAGTTCGCCGACGGCATGGCGCAACGCTCGATCACCATGATGAACATGGAGAACGATCTGCGCCACGCGCTCAATCGCAATGAACTGGAACTGCATTATCAGCCCAAGGTGGGCTACGACGGCCTGACCGTGGTCGGCGCCGAGGCCCTGATCCGCTGGCGGCATCCGCGCCTGGGGCTGATCAGTCCGGCCGAGTTCATTCCCCTGGCCGAGGACTCCGGCCTGATCATCCCCATTGGCCACTGGACCCTGGCCACCGCCTGCCAGCAACTCGTCGACTGGCGCCGCGAGGGGCTGGCGCCGCCCAGTGTGTCGGTGAACGTCTCGGTGCGTCAGTTCAACGACTCGGCCCTGATCGAGACCGTGCGCGAAACCCTGGAGCGCACCGGTCTTCCCGCCGGTTGCCTGGACCTGGAGATCACCGAAAGCGTCATGACCGGCGACGTGGAACGCGCTGTCAACACCTTGAACACGCTGAAGGCCATGGGCGTGACCTTGTCCATGGACGACTTTGGCACCGGCTACTCGTCGCTCAACTACCTGAAGACCTTCCCCATCGACACCCTGAAGATTGACCAGACCTTCGTGCGCGACGTGGGACAGAATCCCAAGGACACCGCCATCGTCGCCACCATCGTCTCGCTGGCCCGCAACCTGGGCTTCAACGTGGTCGCCGAAGGCGTCGAGACGGATGATCAAGTGACGTTGCTGCGCGAGAACAACTGTAGGCTGTTCCAGGGATACTGGGCCAGCCGCCCACTGGCCGCCACCGACTTCACGGCGTACCTGAAGCGGGCGCGCGACAGCGTGATGGCAAAGGCCATGGACGAAACGGCGCAGGCGGCGGATGACGGGGTGCCCGGGTAAAAGGACCGCGTGGTCTAGAGCACATCCCGAGCGATCCGGACCGGGTCGCGACGACAATCGACCCTGGTCATGGACGTCGATCCCAGGGACCGCGGCGTGCCCGGCCAAACCCGCCGGCGCGCGGGATCATGGATACCCGGCGCACCATGCGGCGGCGGCTGAGGAGTGGTACGCCCGGCCGGCGCAGCATCGGGGTCAGCATCACGCCGACGACAAAACCGCCCAAATGCGCGCCCCAGGCCACGCCGCTGATCAGCCCGGCCGGATCCCCAAGAAGGGCGAGCGCCTGGAGCCCGAACCACACCCCCAACACCACCGCCGCCGGCACCCAGAACAGAAAGACGAAGCCAAACCAGACGAACACCCGTGCCCAGGGAAACAGCAGCAGATAGGCTCCCAGCACCCCGGATATGGCGCCACTGGCCCCAACCATGGGGACGACGCTGTCCGGGGTGACCAGGGCGTGCAACAGAGCCGCCGCGACGCCGCACACCACGTAAAAGACCGTGAAGCGAATGGCGCCCATGGCGTCCTCGACGTTGTTGCCGAAGATCCAGAGGTACATAAGATTGCCGCCCAGGTGCATGAGACCGCCGTGCAGAAACATAGCCGTGAGCGGGGTCAAGGCGGCGGGTACCATGGCCAGGTCGGCGGGCAACGTTTCCTGCCCCAGCAGCACCGCTGGGATGGCGCCCAAGGCGATGATCAGATGCCGTTCCTCCCGGGCGTCCAGACCCATCTGAAAGAGAAAGACCAGCACGCAGGCGGCCATGATCGACCAGGTCACATAGGGCGTGCGGGTGGTCGGGTTGTCGTCGCGCAGCGGCAGCATTGGCGGCGGTCTCGGGCTGGCCCGGAACGGGCGGGACGGGGCGGGCGCCGGGGGGCCCAGATGTGACCGTGGGGTCGAGGCCCTGGGGCAGTCCCCTCAAGGGCGTTTTTGGGCAGATAATACCTGCTTAGGATGTGTCGAGCAGGTCCTTTTTTGGGCGAAGCGTGTTGGATAGGCCAATGCTGGGGGACGGGGGACCGCCCGCGGGTCAGGCGGTGTTGGTTCCGACCGACCAGGAACCGCCCCATCCCCCGTCTTCCTTACGTAGTGCTGCCGGACCCGGTTTCCCACGCCCCCGAAAAACCTACGCTGTCGGTCGCGGATGCCCGTCGCGACAGGCTAGAACAAATCCCGAGCGATCTGGCACAGATCGCCCTGGACGATCTTTTTGGGGACGATTTGCTTGAAAAACAAATTGTTAGAGCATGTTGGGCGATTCAGAAGTCACGCGACATACTCTAGGTTCGTGCTTGCCGTGCAGGGTGCTTCGTTTGGCCCGCGGGCCAGCCGCCGCGCCTCTTGGCGCAACGAAAACGGCGGCGATGAAGCCCCGCTCGCCGCCGCCTCTCGCAGTCTGCCGGATTTTGGGCGTTTTCGGTGTCATGCCACCCTGCCGCGCGTTTCCCTCAGGGCAGGATATGCTCTCGGGCCAACACAGCGCTCTCACTCATCCTCAGTTCGACGACACCACGCCGTCGGGCTGACCCACCACGACCGTGGTAAGCGCGTCCGGGTCCATCAGGCGCGCCGCCACACGGCGGGTGTCCTCCAGGGTCACGGCCTCGATGTAGGCGTTGCGCTCGTCCAGATAGGACGGCGGCAGCCCCTCCCGCTGCATGGCCACCAGGATCCGGGCGATCGC
>JANQGN010000434.1 GCA_028277295.1 Rhodospira sp. | reverse complement strand
GACCAGGCTCGCGCGGCGGCGGTAGTCGCGGTTCCAGCGGTCCACGGCCTGGGTGGTCTCGTCGGTGGGATGGCCGTCGGTCAGCAGGAACACGATGGGTCGCCAGTCGCCCTTGCGGTCGGGCGTGGTGGTCTGGACGGTGCGGTCGATCTCGTTCATCAGGTGGGTCAGGCCAGCGCCCAACGCCGTGCCGCCGCCGATCGGCAGTTCGGGCGGGTGGAAGGCGATCACCTCGGTCAGCGGGACCACCGTGCGCGCTCTGCCGGCGAAGACCAGAACGGATAGATAGGCCGTCTCCAGGGCATAGGGGTCCTTGCGCAGGGCCGAGATGATGGCGCCGATACCCTCCTCAAGCTGGTAGAGGGTCTCCCCGACCATGGATTCGGAGACGTCGACCAGGAAGAAGATCGGAAGCCGTCGCATCGGTGCCTCCCCCTTTGTGCCATGCGATTCGCACTATTCCTTTCGCGCCATGCGAATATTGACTTCCCCGTCATTGCGAGGAGCCTTGGATCCGAAGCAATCCAGGGCAAAGGATACTGTCTTCCGCTCTGGATTGCTTCGCCCGCCCCGCCTGTTTCGCTCAGCGAAACGGGCGGCGTGGGCTCGCAATGACGGTGCTGTGCGCTTGGACGGCTGTAACTCCTTGAGTCATAGACGGAGAAAACATGAATGCAATAGCCTCCTCGTGGACGACGTCCTCGCCTTGCGCCGGTGCCGATCCCGTTAGAAGACAACCTGGATTTCAGGCGGTGGCGGCGGCAGGTCCACGGTGCTGGTGGCGCCCATGGACCGGTTGCCCCCGGAGATGGCCGAGGAGACCCACTTGAAGAACCCGGTGAACCCGGCACTGTCCATGGTGTCCAGGGCGACCACATGGTCACACAGCGGTGCCAGGTCCTCCTTGCGGGCCTTGGGCCCGGCCACGCAGCCGATGATGCTGGCAAAGCCGATGGCCCGGATCACGGGGCACTGCTCCTCGTAGACCTGAAGGTCCGAGGGCTTGCCGTCGGTCATCTCGAACAGGAACGGCGCCCAGTCTCCCTTTTCCTCCGCCGTCGAGCGGCGGATCTCGCCCCGGATCCGGTTTCCGAGCGTCTCCAGGGCGAGCCCCAGGTGGGTTGGTCCGGACTGGGGCGTCGTGATCTCGGGGACCTGGAGTTCGTCCAGGGGGGTCAGCGGCACCACTGTCTTGGCGTCGGTGTCGAAGGTGATGATGCTGACATGCACCGTCTCCAGGGCGTGGGGATCCTGGCGCAGGGCGCTCACCATGACACGGATGCCGGTGTTGACCGCCTCGATGGGCTCGCCCCGCATGGACCCGGAGGTGTCGAGCAGCAGGTAGACCGGAAGCCGTCGCATGCGCCTCTCCTTGGGGCTTGCCCTCAGACCAGGGAGATCTGCGGCGGCGGTGGCGGCAGCTCACTGATATTGCTGGATTCGGACTTGGTCAGGTCGACCTTCTGCGAGGACGTGGAAATGCTCGCCGAGACCCACTTGAAGAAGGCGCCGATGGTGCTGGAGTCCGCCGTGTCCAGGGACACCACGGCCTCGGTGATCTGTTTGAGCACCGTGGTGTTGGCGTTCGGTCCGGCGGCGCAGGCGATGACCATGCCGGTCTTGACGGTGCGGAACTCGGCCCATCCCTTTTCCCAGTCATCCGTGGGCTGACCATCGGTCATCAGGAACACCAGCGGCTTCCAGTCGCCCTTGGCCTCGGCGGTCGTCTTCTGCACCTCGCGGGCGATGCAGTCCTTGGTGACCCTCAGGGCATCGCCCAGGGAGGTGGTCGAGCCGGCCTCGATGGTTGGCGGCTGGAAGGCCGTCAGTTCGGTCAGCGGCACCACCTGGCGGGCCTTTTCGTCGAAGACAATGACGCTCAGATAAGCCGTCTCCAGGGCGTAGGGGTCGGTGCGTAAGGTGCTGGCGAGCATCTGCATGCCGTTGCGGACGGCCTCGATGGGCTCGCCGTGCATCGACCCGGAGACGTCCAGGACCAGATAGACGGGAAGGCGACGCATGGGTGGGGACTCCAGTCATGGCGCCGTGGCCACCAGGGTCGGGCGGGCGGCGCGCCGGGCACGAGGTTACCGTCCAGCGCCGTCGCCCGTCCGGCTTCCGGAGACCCTGAAGCACTGTCTGGAAAGCAGATCCTGCG
>JANQGN010000418.1 GCA_028277295.1 Rhodospira sp. | reverse complement strand
CGAGCACTTCCTGAACGCGGTGGACAGCGCCATCGTCATGGTCAACGCCTCCACCCAGTTCGCCGACGGCGGCGAGTTCGGCATGGGCGCCGAGATCGGTATCGCCACCGGCAAACTGCACGCGCGCGGCCCCGTGGGCGTGGAGCAGCTCACCAGCTTCAAGTACCAGGTGCGCGGCACCGGCCAGACGCGGCCATAGGCATGGTTTACGGATGGAAGAGGTGGTTACGGTTCATCCCCTGACCCCTGAGCGTTTCGCCGACCTGGAGGCGCTGTTCCAGACCAGCGCGGAGACCCGGGCCTGCTGGTGCGAGTACTGGCGGCAGACGCCCAAGGGGTGGACGGCGTGCTCGAACGACGACCGGCGCCAAGTGTTGCGCGCGCGGGTCGAGGCCGGCCCGCCGCCGGGCCTTCTGGCCTATCGGGAGGGGGCGGCCATCGGCTGGGTCCAGGTGACGCCGCGCGCCGAGGTGCCCCGGTTCAACCGGGCGCGCTCGGCGAAGCCCAGCCCGCCGGACGCCGACCTGGCCGCCGTCTGGGCCGTGTCCTGCTTCTTCCTGCGCAGGGACGCCCGCATGCGGGGGCTGATGACGGTGCTCGCCCGGGAAGCCTGCGCCTTCGCCGCCCGCCATGGCGCCCGGGCCGTGGAGGCCGCGCCCATCGCGCCGCGCCGGCCGTTGATCTGGGGCGAGGGCTACGTGGGCATCCGCTCAGCCCTTGAGCGCGCCGGCTTCGCCGAGGTTGAGAAACGCACCGACCTGCGCAGCCTCATGCGTTGGGTGCCGTAACTCTTTTCAGGATGACACTGCCGCGCCGCCCGGGGGGCCGCTACCATGGGTCGCCAGTTGGATCCCTATTGCCTTTAGCGGGATTTGCGGGTGCTGAAATCGTGGGTGGCGTTGTCCTGTGCCCATATTCGTCATGGCACCCCGTGCATGAATGCGGGTATACGTCCCCGAGTGAGAGGCGATTGGGGGCGTGTTATGCGAAAAGTTGCGATTCTCGCGTCTGCGTTGGTGGTGGCGCTGATGATCACGGGTTGCGCGCGGCAAAGCCAGAACACCTACCGATACGACGAGGTGGGCCGGACCTCGGCGGTGACCTTCGGCACCATCGTCGCCGTTCGCCCGGTGGATATCATCGGCGAGAACACCGGCCTGGGGGCGGGCCTGGGGGCGACGGCGGGGGCCGGCGTGGGCAGTCAGATCGGCCAGGGTGCGGGCAACGCCTGGGCGGTCGTCGGTGGCGTGATCATCGGCGCTGTCGCCGGCGCGGTCGCCGAACAAGCGATGTCGGACCGGACGGGTGTCGAATACACCGTGACGCTGGAATCCGGCGTGACGCTGACGGTTGTTCAGGAAACCCCGGAAGGGGAACGGATCCTGGGGGTGGGCGAGCGCGTGATCGTCCAGAACTCCGGCGGCTACCAGCGCGTGCTGCCCGCCGCGCATCTTCCCACCGAGATTCAAAGGCCACAAGGCATCAAGGTGATTGATCGATGAACAGGGGTTTCCAATGTTGTGTCGCGGCGCTGTTGGCGGCCGCTGTCTCGGCATGCACGGGCACGGCGCACGTGCGGCCCGTGTCGGTCGACATGGGGCAGGGCCTGCCTCAGATCCCCGGAACCTATGCGGCCCATGTCCAGACTGGCGGCTGGCATCTGGAAGCCGATCCAGGAACCTACATGTGCAGCATGTGGTCCTTCGATACCGATGTGAACGGCCCCTATGCCGCCGCCATGCGGGATGCTCTGACCGGCAGCTTGGAAGAGGTCCGTTTCGTCGGTGCGCCGCTTCAGGCGGCGGACCTGCGGGGCCAGGGCATCGATGCGCAGATTGTCGTGTATCAAGGCAATGCCAGTTCGCAGTTTGGCATCCAGAGTCACTTCTTCACGGCTTCGGCGAACGGGACCGTGTCGCTTGAGACCATCATCGCGATCCTGACGGCCGACGGCCTGTCGTTCCAGAAGACGGTTCAGGGCGTTGGTCATGCCTCCGACGGTGTGTTCCTGTGCGACGATGCCGCCGACGCGGTGGGCGAGGCCGCCGGCGCGGCCATCCGTGAGACGGTGGAGGACGCGGTGCTGTACATTCGGGAAGGGGTGCGGTCCATCCAGACACCTCCTCCGGCCGCCGAGGCGGTGCCGACATCCTGATCTGGCGCCGGACTGGGCCCTCATGGGGTCCAGAAAGCGGCGAGGGGGCGCCCCGACCGGGCGCCCCCTTTTTCGTCCATCAAGGATGCGGGTGCGTGAAAGGCCAGGATCTACGCCGCCGCGCTTGACGGGACGCTTGCCTGGGCGCGCGCCAGGGCCGCCGCGCCGCCCTTGGCCTTCAGCAGGCGGAAGACCAGGCGTTCGTTGGTGAGGATGGTGATCACCTGCACATAAACCAGCGGGGCCATCAAGGCAAAATGGACGAGTGAGAACGTGTCCACCAGTCCGGTGTTGACCAGGCCCAGGTGCACGAAGAACATGCCGACCACATAAGACGCCACGCCGGGACAAATGAGCGCGAAGGACATGGGAGAGTACTTGTCGCCGCGCAGGTAGTCCTGGAAATAGCCCAGCCGGCGCATCACCACCCAGCCCAACAGCCCGAAAGTGATCTGCAGGCCCATCAGCAGGGACAGTATCACCAGGTGATCGCCCGGCCGCGCCTGACCGTCGAAGAAGGCGTGCAGCCCATGCGACAGCCGCACCAGGGCGATGCCCGAGACGGTCAGGATGGGGATCATGATCCACAGGCTGGGACTGGCCTCCTCGCTGATGCCGTGCTCCATGGTGTCGCGGAAGCCGATCACCGTCTTGACCAGCGCGAACAGCAGCACGGCCGACAACATGGTGATGGACAGCACGGTGCCGACCGCCACGGTCTCGCGCACGGTGCTCATGGCCGCCGGGGCGGCAAATCCCACGCCGATCATGGAAAAGGCGAAGATGGCGATGAGTTGGTTCAGGTGATTGTTCTGCCCGTGATCGAACTTGCCCTCGACGATGACGCGGCCGAAGTAGTCCAGGAACAGCCGCACACCATAGACCGCCACCGCGCCGAACCCCAGGATGGCCAGCGGAAAAAGGTACTCCACCACCGACCAGAGGCCGGGCACGAACACCGCGCCCAGGACGAAGCCGACATTGATGGCCATGGCCAGGGTCAACGGAATGGCCATCAACGAGACCTCGGCGTTGCCGGTCTTCAGGCGGGTCCAGGCCTGGGTACCCTTGAAGCCCTGGTACTCCACCAGGTTCCACACCAGCAGCCGGAAGAATCGCGCCGCGAAGATCAGGATGCCGGTCACCGCCACGGCCACCAGGCCAGCCATGATCGGGTCGGGGCCGGTGAGTACCGGCCAGAGGGTGTCGAAGGTGGGAATGGGCGCCGTTTCGGGGCGTGGCACGAGGAACAGCAGGTAGATGAAGAAGGAGACGGTCAGGCCGCCGTTGCCCAGCGCCGCCAGGAACAGGGTCGGGCTGTAGGCCTCCTTGAGGCCGTGTCGCAGGGCCATGGGGATACCTCGTCAAAGCCAAGGGGAGAAAGATCGCGCCATAATATTAGAAAAGTCTGATATGACATTGATGAATCGCAATCGTGGAATCCCGAGAAGCGGGGTCGACCAAGCCTTGCTAGCGCGGTACCGTGCCATCCCGACGCTCCACCGGGACCCGTGGCAGGGTTCCGAACTCGGATGACCGGTCTGTAATACCAGTGGCGGATGAGTGTGACTCATCCGCCCGGACGCCCTTCGGGCGTCCATCATAAGAAGCTGGCACCGCGAAGCGGTGCCAGGGCCGCACCGGCCCGCTCCCCCACCCGGCCACCCCAAGCATACTGTCGTGGGTGGCCGGGTGGAGGAGCGGGCCGGCCACGGACTTCAACGGTCATGGTTAATGACCG
>JANQGN010000394.1 GCA_028277295.1 Rhodospira sp. | reverse complement strand
GACGACCCGGACCTGAGTCCGGGCCTGGAAAGGATCGTGGATCATGACGGCACCGGACAGCCTGTCCGTGGCCCCGGCGGTCGGCGCCGAGGTCGCCCCCCTCTCGAACGTTCGCGCGACCGATCCGCGGCGCGATCCGGTTCCCGACTCGGACTCGTTATACGGCGACTACCAGAAGGTCTACCCGCGCCGCACCGAAGGCCAGTTCCGGCGCATCAAGACCGCGATGAATATGGTCTTGCTTTCGATTTTCTTTGTGGGTCCCTGGCTGCGATGGGACCGGGGGGTAGGGGCTCCGGATCAGGCCATTCTCATCGACATGCCGGGGCGCAAGGCGTACTTCTTCGCCATCGAGATTTGGCCGCAGGAGGTTTACTACCTGACCGGCCTTCTGGTGATCGCGGCGGTGGCGCTGTTCTTCGCGACGGCCCTGTTGGGGCGCGTGTGGTGCGGATTCGCCTGTTTTCAGACGGTGTTCACTGACATCTTCGTGTCCATCGAGCGAGCCATCGAGGGCGAACGCAGTGCGCGCATGCGCCTGGACCGCGGGCCGATGACCGCTGACAAGATTTGGCGCAAGCTCTTGAAGAACCTGGCTTGGCTGGGCATGGCCGCGGCGGTCGGCCTGGGCTTCACGCTGTACTTTGGTAACGCGCCTCAGTTCCTTGTGGACATTCTGACGTTCCAGGCCGGCATGGCGCCCTATGGCACCCTGGCCGTGGTGGGGGGGTTCTGCTTCCTCCTGGCTGGCTACGCGCGGGAACAGGTGTGCATCTACATGTGTCCCTACGCCCGTTTTCAGGGCGCGATGATGGACGACGAGTCCTTGATCGTCACCTATGAGGCCTGGCGCGGCGAGAAACGCGGCAAGGCCCGCAAGACCGACGACTTCAGCAGGCGCGGCCATTGCGTGGATTGCACCTTGTGCGTTCAGGTCTGTCCGACGGGCGTGGACATCCGCCAGGGGACCCAGTTGGCGTGCATCGGCTGTGGCCTCTGCGCCGACGCCTGCGACAGCATCATGGACCGGTTCGCGCTTCCACGGGGTTTGATCCGGTTCGACTCGGTGCGCAATCAGGCGCGCCGCGCGAACGGCGAAACCGTGTTCATTCGCTGGATCCGGCCGCGCACCGTGATCTACATCACCGCTCTGACCGTGGCGCTGGTGATCATGGCGACGACCTTGGCGACCCGGTCTCGTCTCGAGGTCAATGTGCTGCCGGAACGCAGCCCGCTTTACGTGACGCTGTCAGACGGGTCCATCCGCAACGGATACACCTTCAAGATCCTCAATATGGAACGGGTCGACACGCGTTTCACGGTGACCATCCGTGGTTTGGAGGGGGCTCACATGGCGGTGGTGGGCTATGACGGCCCGGCCAATGACCCAGCGGCCGTCAGCCTGCCGGTTCCCGGGGACAGTGTCGGGACCTTCCGGATCTATGTCTCGGTCGATCTCAGGGCCTTGGCAGGGGCGTCCACGCCCTTTACTTTCCATGTAGCGAACGAGGCCAGCGGCGAAACTCTGGATCATCGGGTCAACTTCAACGCGCCGTCGCGTTGATCCCTTCGCCAACGGCAAGGCGCGAGGCTTGCCCCGCCCCTCGCGATGGCCTATTCGGGACGAATACCGTTTCGACACGCCGCCGCGCCCGATCGCCTGGCCGTCGGCGCGGCGGACCCTGACCGGACGGACGTCGCCCGTGCTACCCTCGTTTCTCATTACCTCGCCGCGCGCGCGTGTCGCGTATATCCATGATGTCGTGATGGCGGGGGTCTCCTTCTATCTTTCCATCTACCTGCGGCTTGGCGACTCCTGGCCCGTGCACGTGGCCAACGAAACGCTGGCCATTGGTGGCGTCCTGTTCACGGTGATCGCCGCCGGGGTGTTCCTCTTTCAGCCCATGTATCGCGGCATCTGGCGCTATGCCTCGATGCGCGACCTGGTGGCCATCACACGGGCGGTGACTCTGATCATCCTGGTGTTCGTCCCGCTTATGTTCATGACGGCGCGTCTGGGCGACCTGCCGCGCAGTACGCTCATCATTAACTGGTTCGTGCTGATGGCCCTGCTCGGCGGGCCGCGATTCCTCTACCGATTCCTCAAGGACCGCCGGCTAGACTTCCGATACGAGGGATGCCGCGAGTCGGGCGCCATTCCCGTATTGCTTGTTGGCGCCGGGGACGAGACGGATCTGTTCATCCGCTCGCTGGCGCGCGATCGCGGGGCCAGCTATCGGGTCGTGGGCATCGTGACCCGCAAAAAGCACCGGGTTGGCCGGCGCATCCATGACGTGGACGTCATGGGCACCCTGGACCGTATCGAAGACGTCATCTCCACCCTGTCCGGCCGCAACCAAAAGCCCATGAAGCTGGTGCTGACCCAGGAGGTGCGCGACGGCGCCGAGGTGCGCGCCCTGCTGGAGGAAGCCGATCGCCTGGGTATGACGCTGGCCCGCTTGCCGCGGGCCACTGATCTGCGGGCCGGGGCGGAGGATCGCACGGAGATCCGTCCCATTTCGCTTGAAGACCTGCTGGGCCGGCCGCAGGCGGTGCTTGACCGGGAGGGGATCGCGACCCTGATCCGGGGCCGGCGGGTTCTGGTCACCGGGGCTGGCGGGTCCATTGGTGCTGAACTGGCGCGCCAAGTTTCCGACCTGGCGCCGGCGGCGTTGACCTTGTTCGATCACGGCGAGTTCGCGCTGTTCTCCATCGACCTGGAACTTGCCGAGCGGCATCCGGATCTGCCGCGGGCGGCCCGCATTGGCTCCGTGCGGGAACACACGCGTCTGGCGGCGGTGTTCGCCGAGGCGCGCCCCGAAGTGGTGTTTCACGCCGCCGCCCTGAAGCATGTTCCGATGGTTGAGTTGAATCCTGTTGAGGGGCTCTGGACAAACGCGGTCGGCAGCCGCCATGTGGCGGACGCCTGTCGAGCCCATGGAGTGGCGGCGTTGGTGATGATTTCCACCGACAAGGCGGTCAATCCCACGAGCGTCATGGGCGCCAGTAAGCGGGCGGCGGAGAGCTATTGCCAGGCGCTGGACGTGCTCGATCAGGGCCAGGCGCCGCGCACCCATTTTATCACCGTGCGCTTCGGCAATGTGCTGGGGTCCAATGGGTCAGTGGTGCCGCTGTTCCAGGCCCAGTTGGCCAAGGGCGGTCCGCTGACGGTGACCCATCCGGAGATGACGCGCTACTTCATGACCATCCGCGAGGCCGTGGAACTGGTCCTGCAGGCCGCCGCGCTGGGCACCAGCGAGGACGCATGGCGCGGTCGCATCTTCGTGCTGGACATGGGCCGACCCGTTCGCATCGTCGACCTGGCGAGGCAGATGATCCGTCTTGTCGGGTTGCGGCCAGATACGGATGTGCGCATCGAGTTCACCGGCATGCGGCCTGGCGAGAAGCTCTACGAAGAGGTGTTTCATGGGGCGGAGGAGCCGGTGCCCACGGGTCGCGAAGGGGTGTTGATCGCCGACCCCCGGCGTCAGGACCAAGCTGGTGTCGCGGCGCACATGAACGCGCTGGAGGAGGCCTGTCGCGTCAACGACGTTGAACGGGCGCTTGCTCTCTTGGCCGATCTTGTTCCCGAGTATGCTGGCGCCACGTCGTCCGGCGGCGCCGACGCCGGTCCGATTCGCGCCAAGATTGCGGTGTCTCCCTGATCAGGCCTCCATCCTGTGTACGCTTGGGTGGCCCCCCTTGCGGGCCGGGTGCGGCCTCGTATACTCCGCGCCCGATAACAGGGCTCGCCGCCGGGGGGACGGGCGGTGCGTGGGCCCACAGCAGGGGGACGGGGACCACGATGGACATGATCCAAGGGCTGGTGGGGATCCTGGTGATCCTGGCGGTGTGCTGGGGGCTCAGCGAGCGGCGCGGAGCGATCGCCTGGCGGCCGGTGATGATTGGGGTGGCGCTGCAGGCGGTGCTGGCCCTGGTCTTGCTGAAGACGCCGGGGGCGACAGACGTATTCGCCTGGCTGAACGCCGGGGTGCTGGCCTTGCAGGAGGCGACGCGCGCTGGCACGGCCTTCGTGTTCGGCTATGTGGGCGGCGGTGACCTGCCGTTCGACGAACCCTATCCCGGTGCCGCCTTCGTGCTGGCCTTTCAGGCCCTGCCGCTGATCCTGGTGGTCAGTGCGCTCACCTCGGTTCTATTCTATTGGCGGGTGTTGCCCGCGATCGTGCACGGCGTGGCATGGGCGTTGCGCCGGACCATGGGCGTGGGCGGGGCCGTCGGGTTGTCGTCTGCCGCCAACATCTTCGTGGGCATGATCGAGGCGCCGCTGTTCATCCGCCCCTACGTGGCCGCCATGAGCCGGTCCGAGTTGTTCATGATGATGACCTGTGGCATGGCCACCATCGCCGGGACGGTGATGGTGTTGTATGCGAGTTTCCTGCAGAGCGTCGTGGACAATGCCCTCGGGCATATCCTGGTGGCCTCGGTCATCAGCGCGCCGGCGGCGCTGGCCCTGGCCATGATGCTGGTACCCGAGGATCCCGACGTCGAGCCCACGGAAGCGCGGTTCAAGTTGCCGCCGCCCGAGGCCCACAACTCTGTCGAGGCGGTGTTGCTGGGCACGCGGGATGGCATCACCCTGGTGATCAACGTGGCGGCCATGTTGCTGGTCACGGTGGCGCTGGTGAGCCTGATCAACCAGGCCCTGAGCCTGCTGCCCATGGTGGCCGACGCGCCGGTGACGCTGGAGAGGCTGCTGGGCTGGGTGATGGCTCCCGTCGTGTGGTTGATCGGCATCCCGTGGGAGGAGGCGGCGGCGGCCGGTACCTTGATGGGCACCAAGACCGTTCTGAATGAGTTGCTGGCCTATGCCCAGATGGCGGCGCTGCCAGAGGGCACCTTGTCTGATCGAAGCGAGGTCATCATGGCCTACGCCCTGTGCGGCTTCGCCAACTTTGGCAGCCTGGGCATCATGCTGGGCGGCTTGACGGCCATGGCGCCGGACCGCCGCCAGGACATCGTTTCCCTGGGCGGGCGGACGATCCTGTCAGGCACCCTGGCCACCCTGATGACCGGCGCCATCGTGGGTCTGGTGACATGGTAAGCAACGCGGAGGACCCCGATCCTGCCTCAGGAGGGGGACGTGGTCTGGTCGCCGGGGATGACCTGTCGGCCGGTACGGTGTCGTCCGTTCCGGAGCGGGTGCGGGTCCGCCGTGCTCTCAATGATATTCTCATCAGGAACTCGCCACCTTTCGTCTTGGCGGCCAATCCCATGGTCGCGGCTCTTCTCGTCCTGCCTCTTTGGGCAACGCCGGCGATAGGGCCATTGGTCATCACCGTGGCGCTTCTGGGGCTCAACAACTTTGTTGCCCTGAGGGTCTATAAGCGATATCGGCGGGCGACGGACGCGGAGCGTGATCGCCGGGCCTTCCCGTGGTGCCGTCTGTTCTTCGTCGTGTCGCTCGGCAACAGCGTTTTCTGGGGGCTGGGCGGCCTGTGGGTGTTTGCCTTGGCGCCGGTGCCGGAGCGGTTCCTCGTGGCGGCCGTGATCCTGGGTGTGAGCGCGGGCACGCTGGCCTGTGAGTCCGCGTCGTTCCGTCAAGTCGCGGGGTTTGTGCTGCTGGCGATACCGCCCATCGCCATCTTCGGTCTGGCGCAGGGCACGCCCATCGGCCTGACCTACGGCATCGGCATGCTGTTCTACGTCGGCTTCATGCTGTACTTCGCCAAGATCAACAATGACGCCCAGGTGCGGACCGTGCGGCTGCGCTATGCCCATCAGTCCACGCTTGAGGCTTTGCACCGCACCGTGGGCACTCTGGAAGCCGCTCAGGCGCATCTGTCGCGGGCGGACAAGATGGCCTCTCTGGGCCGTCTGGTGGCTGGCATGGCCCACGAGATCAATACGCCGGTCGGCAATGCCATCACCGCCGTATCCCTGGTCGAGGGGCGCGCCCGGGACGCCCTGGCGGGCCTGGAGGCTGGCGTCTTGCGTCGAGGCAGCCTGGAGCGGTCCTTGCGTCATTGCGCGGAGGCGGGGGCGCTGGCCGAGACCAACCTTCGGCGGGCGGCCGATTTGATCAACAGCTTCCGCGATGTGGCGGTGGATCGGGCCTCGGCGCGGCGCCGCACCTTCAATCTGGCCGAGTACCTGGCCGAGGTGCTGATCAGCCTGCGGCCGCGGGTTCGTGCCACGCCGCATGCCGTGGGACTGACCTGCGCGCCCGACCTGGTGCTCGACAGCTATCCTGGCGCCTTGTCGCAAGTGGTGACCAATCTGGTGGTCAATGCCCTGACCCATGCCTTCGATCCGGACGGGCCGCCGGGCACGATCACCCTGACGGGGCGCGCCGACGGGCCGGATCATGTCCGCCTGGTGGTGGCCGATGACGGCCGGGGCATCGATCCGGCGGTACGCGATCGTCTGTTCGAGCCCTTCGTGACCACCAATCGGTCGGGCGGCGGCACCGGCCTGGGAATGGGCATTGCCCTGACCCAGGTGACGCAGGTGCTGGGCGGCAGCCTGAGCGTGGACAGCGCCCCGGGCCAGGGCACCCGGGTTCGGGTTCGCCTGCCCCGGGTGGCGCCATCCCACGATGGGCCGACCGACGCCGATCGGTCCGCGACAGAGTAATCCATTGAAGACGCGACCCGTCCCGGCTGGTGCTGGGTGGGCCAGGATCCTCGGTGTCACGGGCTACACGCCCCACGGGTTTGGGCTAATTCCCGTTGCATTCCAGGCTCGCCATCCCCATACCTCACCGAACCCGAACCGTTCTTGACCGATCCTCGCCGCGCCCGGAGATCCCATGTCCAGTGTCTCGCGCCTGTCGCACTTGCAACGCCTTGAAGCCGAGAGCATCCACATCATTCGCGAGGTGGTGGCCGAGTTCCGTAAGCCGGTGATGCTGTATTCCATCGGCAAGGACTCGTCGGTGATGTTGCATCTGGCCCGCAAGGCGTTCGCGCCGGGGCCGTTGCCCTTTCCCTTGATGCACATCGACACCGGTTGGAAGTTTCGCGAGATGATCACCTTTCGCGACCGGACAGCGCGGGAACTGGGGCTCACCCTGATCGTCCACACCAATCAGGAGGGCGCGGCCCAGGGGGTCAACCCCATCACCCACGGCTCGGCGGTGCATACCGACGTGATGAAGACGCAGGCGCTGAAGCAGGCGCTGTCCCTGCATGGCTTTGATGCGGCGTTCGGCGGCGCCCGCCGGGACGAGGAAGCCAGCCGCGCCAAGGAGCGTGTCTTTTCCTTCCGCACCGCCACGCACCAGTGGGATCCGCGCAACCAGCGTCCGGAGCTGTGGTCAACCTACAACGGCCGCATCAAGACGGGGGAGAGCATCCGCGCCTTCCCCTTGTCCAACTGGACCGAACTGGATATCTGGCAATACATCCTTCTGGAAGACATTCCGGTGGTGCCCCTGTACTTCGCCAAGCCGCGCCCCGTGATCCCGTGGAACGGCATGTGGGTGATGGTCGATGACGACCGCATCCCCATCGCCGAGGGCACGCGGCCAGAGGAGCGCATGGTGCGTTTCCGCACCCTGGGCTGTTATCCCCTGACCGGGGCCGTCGAGAGCAGCGCCGCCACCCTGCCGGAGGTGGTCACGGAGATGCTCAACGCGCGCACCTCCGAGCGCAGCGGCCGGGCCATCGATCATGATCAAGCCGGCTCCATGGAACTGAAGAAGCGGGACGGGTACTTCTGATGCAGACAGAGGTGATGCGGGCGGGGGCCCTTCAAGAGGGGGCGGAGGCGTTTGACGTCGCCGCCACGGAGGCGGTTCTCAAGGGTGACGCGGCGGAACGCGATCTTCTGCGGTTCTTGACCTGCGGCAGCGTCGATGACGGCAAGAGCACCCTGATCGGGCGCGTGCTCTACGATTCCCGGCTGATCTTCGAGGACCAGCTCAAGACCCTGGAGCGGGACAGTAAGGCGCGTGGCCGCGCGGGCGGCGCGCTGGACCTGTCGCTGCTGGTGGACGGCCTGCAGCAGGAGCGGGAGCAGGGCATCACCATCGACGTGGCCTATCGCTACTTCACCACCGACCGGCGCAAGTTCATCGTCGCCGACACGCCCGGCCACGAGCAGTACACCCGTAACATGGCCACGGGGGCATCGAACAGCGACCTCGCCGTTCTGCTGGTCGACGCGCGCAAGGGTCTGCTGGTGCAGACGCGGCGGCACGCGACCATCTGCCGGCTGATGGGAATTCGCCATGTGGTGGTCGCGGTCAACAAGATGGACCTGGTGGGCTACGCGCGCGACACGTATGAGGCCATTCGCGACGATTTCCAGGCGTTCGCGCGGCACATCGGGCTGGGCGATGTGACCTGCATCCCGGTTTCGGCGCTCATGGGCGACAATGTCGTCAATCGTGGCGAGGGCACGCCCTGGTACGATGGCCCGGCCCTGCTGCCCTATCTGGAAGAGGTGGACGTGGTGACGGAGACCGTCGCCTCACCGTTTCGCTTCCCTGTTCAGTGGGTCAACCGGCCCAATCAGGACTTCCGGGGCTATTGTGGCACCATCGCCGGCGGGGCGGTGGCGCCGGGTGACCGGATCGTGGTGCATCCGTCCGGGCGGACCTCCACGGTGGCCCGGGTGGTCGACTACTCCGGGGATCGCGACCGGGCGAGCGCGGGCGAGGCGGTCACCCTGACCCTGACCGACGAGGTGGACATCGCCCGGGGTGATGTCCTCAGTCATGAAGGCGACCGGCCAGAAGTCGCCGACCAGTTCGCCGCTCATGTCATCTGGATGGCCGAGGAGCCGCTGTTGCCGGAGCGCTCGTACCTGCTGAAGATGGGCCACGCCTCCGTTCCCGCGCAGGTCACCGAGATCAAGTATCGCCTGGATGTGAACACGCAAAGCCACCTGGCGGCCAAGCGCCTGGACCTGAACGAGGTGGCCTTCTGCAACGTTTCGCTGAGCCGCGCCGTGCCCCTGGACCCTTACGAGGCCAGCCGGACCACCGGCGGGTTCATTCTGATCGATCGCACCACCAACCACACCGTGGGCTGTGGCATGGTCGCCTTCCCACTGCGCCGCGCCAGCAACATCCACTGGCAGAAGCTGGAGGTGGACAAGACCGCACGCGCCCACCAGAAGCACCAGAAGCCGTGTGTGCTCTGGTTCACGGGCCTGTCGGGCGCGGGCAAGTCCACGGTCGCCAACCTGGTGGAGAAGCGCCTTCATGCCATGGGGCATCATGCCTACATCCTGGACGGCGACAATGTGCGCCATGGTCTGAACCGAGACCTGGGCTTCACGGCGGAGGACCGCGTGGAGAACATCCGGCGGGTGGCCGAGGTCTCCAAGCTGTTCGTCGACGCCGGCCTGATTGTGCTGGTCTCCTTCATCTCGCCATTCCGGGCCGAGCGCCGGTTGGCGCGCGAAAGGCTGGAGGAGGGCGAGTTCCTTGAGGTGTTTGTGGACGCGCCCCTGGCGGTCTGTGAACAGCGCGATCCCAAGGGTCTCTATAGGAAGGCGCGCGCCGGGGCGATCAAGAACTTCACGGGCATTGACTCGGTCTATGAACCGCCGGAGGCGCCGGAGTTGCACCTTCGCACCGATCAGGCGGACGCAGACGTGCTCGCCGAACAGGTCATTCAGATGCTGCGGGCGCGAAGCAAGCTTCGCGAGTAGAACAGATGATTGGGTGACTAGACGACGCGAACAGCAAAGCGCGTAACCAGGGCATGTTGCTTGGCAAGGGGGCGGCCGTGAAAGGCTGCCCCCTGTGTCTTTCTATAGACCTCTCGTTCTCATGACGACGACTGTCGCGGGTGACGAGTCGTTATCATTTCGTCTCTGGCGCTCTCACCCCGACCTTCGCTTGCCGAGTATGCGCGTCAAATACGCAGCCATTCGGAAGCCAAATGTCCTTCGTTCGAACGAGGCCGGGTCAGTCCACTTGAACTAGGCTTGGCCGGGTCTATTGACCCTTGTTTTGACCTGGGAAACGATGGGGCTACACCATTGTTCCGTCATGGTGCCTCGACCGGCGTCTTGCTGCCGGGGTGCGCGACGGGCACCACCGTCGCCGTCCATAGGATCGGCGAACCGGCCGAGGTATTTGGCCGGCTCAGCAGGGGGATGCTCCGAAACGAGCATCGGACGCCCATGCCAAGCGTGGGGCCTGCTTCAGACGTCGTCGTGGATCGGTCGTCCCGGGATCCTATCGGGGTGTGCCTCTCCGTGATCGACAACGGTTTGCGGCTGTTGCGCATGGACGCGGGGGCTGCGGGCCGGATCGGTTTGACAGGGTTCCATCCCTGCGCCGGCCATCCCTTCGCCGCGCAACTGTGGTTGGCGTCGATGCCCGGGGCCTTTGGCGTGGAGGTCCTGGCCGACCATGCTCACGACCCGCGCGTTCCGGCGAACGCCCTGCGCGCTGATCTTCTGGTCCGCCACTACCCAGACCCGGCGGACGCCACCTTCGCGGATCTGTCCGAGGATGAGCGGCGCCTTCGACGGGGCGGCGGTTTTCATGCCAGCGGGGCGCCCGGGCGGCGCTTGACCCAGGACCTGTTCGGGACCCCGCTGTTCGGGGCCGGTGCCCTGTGCGTGGCCCGTGATCGCGCTGGCACCGTGGCCTCCCTGCATGGTTTGTCCGGAACGGCGGCGGGTTTCCGGGCGGTCGCGGCGGTCCTGGATGCGCTCGTCACGACACTTGCCTTCGTGCATCACACGCGACCGCAGGCGGTCGTTCCCTACGCGGAGCCCGCGCGTCGCCAGGGCAGGCAGGACGGTCGCGATCCCAACACCTGTGACACCACGCAAGATGGGTATCGTCTTGGTCTTCAGGTTGTCCTGCCGGTCAATCTGACCCAGCCGGGTTACCCGCCAGCCTCCGACGATGACCCCGAGGTGATGCGCTTCACGACGGCCGCCTGGGCGGCGGCCGAGCCGGCGGATCCGTCCGGCTCTGACGCGCGGCTGCCGGCCAGCGCGATGCGCGCGCGGTGGTGGACGGCGCGTGACTGGCTGGCCCAGCCCGGGGCGGCGCCCTGCGCCTGTTGTGCCGAAGGGGCCGAGGTCGAGCATCCGCACCACCACGGCCATGCTCACGATCACGATCACGATCATGATCACGGTGCCCACACGTCACACCAGTCTTCGGAGGGGACGTCATGACCGCCCCGCCTCTCGACCGGCGGGCCTTGTGCCGCGGCTTGGTGTCCCGCGCGGTGCGGGCGATGGCCCAAGGCCCCGTGGATGCCCTGGCCGCCGTGACCGACGAGCCCGCGGACTCCGCCCCTGGGGAGACCCGCCCCGCCGAAGCCGAACGGGCGGCGGGACCTGTCCCTGACTTTTTCGCGTCCTTTGATCAATGCCACACCCTGATCGCGGAAATGCGGCCCTTCCTGGACGACGCCATCCGTGATCTGGGCATCGATCCGCACGGCAAGACGGACGTGGATCTCGCCCGCGAGATCATGGCGCATCAAGGCGCCCGTCCCGTCCTGCCGCGGACCCCTGGTCTCGATGCCTCGGATCCGCCCGCGCCTGAGGGCGCGGCCCGTGACCCGACGGCCCGCGACCTCTGAGACTGGCGGTTGTCCGCGGCGACCGTCTCGGAACCGAGGCCGACGGGGACGCCCGTCGACCATGGGCGACAAGGAGAGCATACATGCGATCGGAGTCCATGGAGCGCCATGGGGAAGGTTATCTGGAGGAGCGCAATCTCGTCCAGCGCTGGCCCAGCCCCATTCCGCAGATTCTCAACCTGGCCCTTCTCGCGGCCCTGTTCTACGCGACCTGGTGGATTTTCCAGGATCCACGCGGCTGGCTGCGCATGTACACACCGTATGTCGGCTACATGTACTGCCGCTGGCTGCTGATCATCTTTATCTGGATGGTCTACATTTTCAATTTCTGGCCCTTCCGGCGTGCCTGGCTGGAGCACACGCATCCCCTTGTCAAGGCCATCGTGCTGACGTCGGTCGCCGTGGTGATCATGATGCTGGTCATCAAGGGCTTTTTCGAGGGCTTGATGGGCTCCTACGCGATGGCGTACTTCAGCCCGTCCGAGATGCAGAAGCTGGGCATCACCGACTTCTTCGCCGAAGAATATGCGGCGCTGGCGATCCTGATGTTCGCCGCCCTGGCGTCGTGGCTATCGCCGGCCTGGGTGGTTGGCATGGAGAATGCCCCCTGGCAGCGCGAGCGCCAGCCGGTGCGGGGCATCACCATCCTGCTGGTGACCTTCTTCCTGGCCACCATCATCTTCTTCATGACCATGCACCCGCATATGGGCATCCTGTATGAGGAGTGGCAGTCCTTCGCGGCCATCGCGCCCCCCTGGTGGCATACCTTCGCCGACACGGTGAGCGGCAACTTCCACGTCTCCTGGATCATGTGCTGCACGGTGGTGGTCTGGTTGGTGGAGACCATCTGGGAGCGCTATCCCTTCCGCCTGATCCGGCATGACTGGCTGCGCCGCTGCGCCACCTTCTTCGGCATCATCGCCATTGCCCTGTGCTGCCATTTCTTCCTGTACTTCGCGCAGGAGCTGTGGTGGGGCGAGGCCGTGCGTGGCACCCGCCGGCTGTACGCGCCGGACTGGCGCTGGCTGCACGTGGGCGAGATGATGATCTTCTACCTGCTGCCGGCCCTGGTCATCACCTTCTACTTCAACAACTGGCCGCG
>JANQGN010000344.1 GCA_028277295.1 Rhodospira sp. | reverse complement strand
ACACGCTCTTCGGCCAAGATTTCACGCGGTATCACCGAGCATCTGACGACCGCGCGGCTGGATGAGGAGGAACTTGAGTATCTGGAAGACGTCCTGATTCAGTCGGACCTGGGCGTCAAGACGGCTCATGCCCTGATCGAGTCGCTGTCCGATGCCCGCTTTGGTCCCAACCCCACCGAACAGGAGGTGCGTGAGCACTTCGCCGGTGAACTGGCGAAGCTGCTGGAACCCGTCGCCCATCCCCTGGCCATCCGCAAGCAGCCCAAGCCCCATGTGGTGCTGGTGGTGGGCGTCAATGGCTCCGGTAAGACCACCACCATCGGCAAGATGGCCCGGCAGCTCACCGACTGGAAGATCAAGGTTTCGCTAGCCGCCGGCGACACCTTCCGAGCGGCGGCCGTCGAGCAGCTCAAGATCTGGGGCGATCGCACCGGCTGCCCGGTGGTCTCCCGCGACACCGGCGCGGATGCCGCCGGCCTGGCCTACGACGCCATTCAGGACGCGCGGGCGCGCGGCGATGACGTGCTGCTGATCGATACCGCCGGCCGTCTTCAGAATCGCACCGAACTGATGGACGAGTTGAAGAAGATCGTCCGCGTTATCAAGAAGCTGGACGAGACCGCGCCCCACACCGTGCTACTGGTCATCGACGCCACGGTGGGGCAGAACGCCCTGCGGCAGGTGAAGGTGTTTCAGGAGATGGTCGGCGTCACCGGCCTGGTGGTCACCAAGCTGGACGGCACCGCCAAGGGCGGCGTGGTCATTTCGCTGGCCGAGGAGTTCGGGCTGCCCATCCATTTCGTCGGTATCGGCGAGGCGGTCGAGGATCTTCGGCCCTTCCGTTCGGACGAATTCGCCGCCAGCCTGATGGGGATTTGATGGTCCTCGCCGGGATTCCCCGACCTGACCGAATGCCCTATAGAAGGCGCCTTGCCCCTGTTGGAGGTCCCCGATGAGCGACGACGCAACCCTGGAGCCGGCCAGTGACGTGGGCGGTATCGCCGCGGAGCAGCTTCGCTCCTTCATCGAGCGCATCGAGCGCCTGGAGGAGGAGAAGGCGAATATCGCCAACGATGTCAAGGATGTCTACGCCGAGGCGAAGTCGGCCGGGTTCGACACCAAGATCATGCGTCAGATCGTGCGCATGCGCAAAATGGACCGCGACGACCTGGCGGAGCAGGACGAACTGCTGGAGCTGTACCGCCGCGCGGTGAATGTCTGAGCGACCCCCGTGGAGCACCCGCCGATGACCACAGGCACCGAGGCCGGTCACACGGACGGGTGGCGCGGGCGGCTGGGCCGCTTGGTGGAGGGCCGCCGCTTCCAGCGCTTCATCATGGCGCTGATGATTCTGAACGCCGTGACCCTCGGCCTGGAAACCAGCCAGGGGGCCATGGCGGCCGCCGGCCCCGCTGCTGCTGGCCGTCGACCGAATCGTCCTGGCGTTTTTCGTGGTGGAGATCGGCGGCAAGCCGCTGTATCGGCGCCTGTCGTTCTTCCGTAACGGCTGGAATGTCTTCGATTTCATCATTGTGGCCGTCGCCCTGATTCCAGCCTCCGGGCCCCTGGCGGTGCTACGGGCGCTTCGGATTCTGCGCGTCTTGCGGCTGATCTCTGTCGTGCCGCAGTTGCGCCGGGTGGTGGGCGCGCTGTTGACGGCCATTCCAGGGATGCTGTCGGTGGGCGCGATCATCGCCCTGGTGTTCTATGTGGGCGCGGTGCTGTCCACCAAACTGTTTGGGCAGACGTTTCCCGACTGGTTCGGCACCATCGGCGCCTCGATGTACACGCTGTTCCAGGTCATGACCCTGGAGAGCTGGTCCATGGGCATCGTGCGGCCGGTGATGGATGCTTATCCCTATGCCTGGCTGTTCTTCGTCCCGTTCATCGTTGCCACCAGCTTCGCGATCCTCAATCTGTTCATCGGAATCATCGTGGACTCCATGCAGATCGCCCACCAGCGCGAAAGGGAGGCGGCGGGTGGAGGGACCGACGGCCGACGCGAGAACGACGACAGCGACAACGAGGATGTGGTCTTGGAAGAAGTGCGGGCGCTGAGAGCCCGTCCGGAAAGTCTCGACAACCGCAGTATATTGTGTGCCTGGGCCCGACTCGCACGCCGTACGTGGTGCACTTCAAGGCTTTCCGGACAGACACTTGGAGCATTGTGGGTGAGTCCAAAATCGCTCACCACGGTCTAACCTGAGCCCGCCGCCCTGGCGATCGATATGAGCGCTCGTGGACTCTGGTCCGCGTGAAACGAGGATGTCCGTGCGGGCGTTTTGTCGATGATGGGCGGCCCGGCCCCCATCATCAGGAGACGACCTTGACCGACCGGACCCGAATTGGCCTCGATTCCCTGCGCGCCAAGGTGATGACCGCCGAGGATGCGGTATCCTTCATCCATGACGGCGACACCGTCGGCATGAGCGGTTTCACGGGATCCGGCTACCCCAAGGCCGTGCCCCTGGCCCTGGCGGGGCGCATCGAGGCCGAACACGCCGAGGGTCGGCCCTTCCGGGTGCGGGTGTGGACCGGCGCCTCCACCGGCCCCGAACTGGACGGCGCCCTCGCGCGCGCCGACGGCATCGAGTTCCGCCTGCCCTACAACTCAGACCCCCTGGCCCGCGAAAAGATCAATCGTGGCGAGATGGACTATTTTGACATGCATCTCAGCCAGGTGGCGCCCATGGCCCGGCAAGGGTTCCTGGGGCCGCTGGACACGGCGGTGATCGAGGTCACC
>JANQGN010000207.1 GCA_028277295.1 Rhodospira sp. | reverse complement strand
GGGCCTGTTCGAGGCGCGGCGGCACGGCCACGGGCTGGTCGTGCTGGTGGGGGACCTGTCCTACTATCGGGTCTTCGGCTTCCAGCCGGCGGCGCGGCTAGGCCTGGTGATGCCGCACGAGCGGCCACACCGGGTGCTGGCCCTGGCGTTGACTCCGGAGGCGATCCATGGCGGCGGGGTTTTGCTGCCCGCCCATACGGGGCCCGGCGCCGACGCACGTCGAGGGCACGCCGGCTGAGCCCCGAACCACCGGTCATACCAGTGTCGGATGACCATGACCGATCGCTCTCTCTTGTAGGGTGCGCTCGCCCCCCGGCCCGCCTTGCTTTCCAGGCGGGTTGACTTGGGTTGGTGCCGTTTCCCCGTCGGGGAAACGGAGGGGGCGCCGCGCGCCGTTCCACCGCGCGGTGGTGCGCTGCACCGCAAGAGAACCATGGCCATCGGCCACTGGTGTTACGCTGCGGCGGCGGGACGCTCCACGCCCTGGGCACGGCAGGCGGCGGTCAGCGTGTTGTCCAGCAAGCAGGCGATGGTCATGGGACCCACGCCCCCCGGCACCGGCGTGATGGCGCCGGCCACCTGGACGGCCTCATCGAAGGCCACGTCCCCCACCAGGCGGCCCTTCTCCTGGCCGGGCTCCGGATCGAGGCGGTTGATGCCCACGTCAATGACGGTGGCGCCCGGCTTGATCCAGTCGCCGCGCACCATCAGGGGCCGGCCCACGGCGGGAACCAGGATGTCCGCGCGCCGGCACTCGTCGGCCAGGTCCCGGGTGCGCGAGTGCGCCACGGTCACCGTGCAATTGGCCCGCACCAGAAGCTGAGCCATGGGCTTGCCCATCAGGTTGGAGCGACCAATCACCAGGGCGCGCCGCCCGCTCAAGTCGCCGCCCAGCACATCGCGCAGCAGCATCATGCAGCCCGACGGCGTGCAGGGCACCAACCCCTCGCCACCAATGGACAGGTTGCCCACGCTGACCGGGTGCAGACCGTCCACATCCTTTGCCGGGTCAATGGCATCGATGACGGTGTGTTCCTCCAGAGGCGCCGGCAGCGGCAACTGAACCAGAATGCCGTGAATCGCGGGGTCGGCGTTCAGGCGCCGGATCAGCGCGAGCAGGTCGCCCTCGGCGGTCGTGGCGGGCAACCGATGGGCCACGGAGACCATGCCGGCCTCGCGCGCCAGGCGCTCCTTGCTGCGCACATAGACCTGGCTGGCCGGGTCATCACCCACCAGCACCACCGCCAGCCCGGGCACCAGGCCACGCCCGGCCAGCACCGCCACCTGGGCGGCGATGCGCTGGCGCAAGGCGGCGGCGGCGGCCTTGCCGTCGATGATGCGTGCGGTCATGGACGACCTCCCCCGAAATCAAGCGATCCTGGGACACGCCCCGTTCCGGCGCCGGGACCGGCCGCGTCCGACGCGGCACCATACGCCTTCGTCCATCCGAAGGAAACGCTCTTGCCCGGCACACCGAGTCGGCTGGTGTTCCGAGGTCTTCCGGGCGGGCCACACCGATGGGGTGCGACGGCAAACGGCAAGGTTTGGGCCAATCCTTGACACGGACCGCATTTTCGAATGCAACTAGCCTGGAAATAACGTCAAAATGGTCGCCTGGTCGCTGACGCCGAGCATTTCCGGGGATCCCCGGCATTCCACCTGATATTATGTTGCTGGCGTGGACACTTGAAAAGGATGAACAAGCGTCATGGATCCCCGCATGCTGGATCTGTCCGCCCTGATCGATAGCCACGTGGGCGGCGCCATTGCTCGTCTGCGCGCCGCGCGCGGATGGCGAGCCGAGGACCTGGCTCAGGCGAGTGGCCTGGACGACGATCACTTGCGCGCGGTGGAAGCCGGCCGCGCGCGCCTGATCGAAGCCGAGCGGGTGTGCGTCGCGAAGGTCCTGGGCGTGGACCCGGATAGCCTGTACGACGAACTGCTGGATGCGCTGCGGGACAGTCTCTGGCCGGCCTACCAGGGGCGACATTAGACATTAGGGCCTGTTGAGTGATCTTGAACTCACCCACCATGCTCTAACATCTTGATTCTGAAGCAAATCGCCCCCAAATTTGCCCGAGAGCATGTTGCGTGATCTCTGAGTCGCCCAACATGCTATAATGATTTGTTTTTCAAGCAAATCGTCCCCAAAAGATCTGCCAGGGCGATCCGTGCCAGATCGCTCGGGATTTGTTCTAGAGATGATCGTCCGAGGGCATTCGCATCAGAGGATCGGCCTCGTCGGCGACCGGCTCCATGTCGTCGGGACCTTCGAGGTCCGTTGGCTCCGTCGTCGGGGCCTCGTCCGCCGGTTCCAGCTCCACCCCGGCGCGCCGCGCCCGCCCACGGGCGATGACAATCGCCTTCTCCATGTCCGCCTCGGTGCACAGGCCGAGGATCACTGGATTGCGCGGCTTGATGTTTGGCGCGTTCCAATGGGACCGGTCGCGAATCCCCTGGATGGTCGGCTTGGTGGTGCCTAGAAGCTTGCAAATCTGCGCGTCGGATAGCTCTGGATGATTCTTGAGCAGCCAGGCGATGCCGTCGGGGCGATCGTGGCGCTTGGACACAGGGGTATACCGAGCACCCTTCTGCCGGGATTGCGGGATCGGGTTCTCGCCACGATGCAGCCGCAGGCGAGCGTCCGGATCCTTCTGGCAGCGGTCCAGTTCGGCCTGCGTCAGTTGGCCATTGACCAGCGGATCCAACCCGGTGATGCCCACCGCCACCTCGCCGTCGGCGATGGCTTGCACCTCGAGTTCGTGCATGCCGCAGAACGCCGCGATCTGCTCGAAGGTCAGAGCGGTGTTTTCCACCAGCCAGACAGCCGTGGCCTTGGGCATGAGCGGCAATGCCATCGTTACGGTCTCCTTAAAATGTTGATCCCACCGGTCAAGGAGGCTGACCGCCGGTGGGGTCGCAACCGGCCCGCGCCCCAGCATTCCCCCAAAGCATCCCCCCAAAGCGTCCCAATGTGATGGACGACAGGGACAGCCGCGCGGCCTCCGGATCCGCCTGGACCCGGTGGACCCCCATCCTCCGGCCTGAAGTGAGTGAGCGTCCGCGTCCTGAGCCACAGACACGGTCATCACGTGTCGCGGCGACGCTAGCCCATATGTGTTCGCTCAATGAGCCACGGTCAAGATAATCTTGCCCACATGCACCGAGGATTCCATCAGCGCGTGCGCCCCCGCCGCCTCGGCCAGGGGCAACGTGGCATGAATGCGCGGCGCCACCGTGCCAGCCTCCAGCAGGGGCCAAACCCGCTCGCGCAAGGCGGCGGCGATGCGCCCCTTGGCCTCCACCGGCTGTGGCCGCAAGGTGGACCCCGTGAGCGTCAGACGCTTGAGCATCACCGGCATGAAGTTCATCTCCACAGTGGACCGTGCCAGGAAGGCGATGGACACATGCCGTCCATCCGGGGCCAGGATGGAGACGTTGCGCGGCAGATAGTCGCCGCCGACCATGTCCAGGATCACGTGAACACCCTGGCCCTCGGTGGCGGACCTGATGACGTCCACATAGTCCTCGGTGGTGTAGTTGATGGCCAGATCGGCGCCCAGGTCCCGGCAGGCGGCGCATTTCTCCTCGGAGCCGGCCGTGGTGTACACCGTCGCGCCGAACGCCTTGGCAAGCTGAATGGCTGTGGTGCCGATACCGCTGGAGCCACCGTGCACCAGAAAACGTTCGCCCGCCCGCAGGGCGCCGCGTTCGAACACGTTGTGCCAGACGGTGAAAAAGGTCTCGGGAACGGCCGCCGCCATCGCCCAGTCGTATCCGTGGGGCGCCGGCAGTACCTGCGGCACCGGGGCCGTGGCATAGCCCGCGTAGCCGCCGCCCGCCAGCAGGGCGCAGACCTGATCGCCGATGGCGAAACCGCCCGTGTCGCCCGCGCCGAGCGCCACGATCTCCCCGGCCACCTCCAGCCCCGGCAGGTCCGAGGCCCCCTTGGGCGCCGGGTAGTGCCCCTGGCGTTGCAGCACGTCCGGGCGGTTGATGCCGGCCGCGTGCACGCGGATCAGCACCTCGCCCTCGGCCGGGGCCGGCACCGGGCGTGTCGCCGGCACCAGCACCTCCGGCCCGCCGGGCCGGGCGATTTCGACGCAGGGCATGGTGGCGGGGGATTCGGTCATGACAGGGGGCTCCGGCTGGGGAGAGGATCACGGCAACGGGTTCAGGGTGGCCTTCTTCGCGTTCGAAAGGCACGGGCGGGACTGGAGGGAAGACCTCGAGGCAGACGCCCCCGGGCCTTCCTCCCCTGGACACGATCATGGTCACACATCTTTGGGCCGGGTTCGGGAGGGTGCCGGTGGGTCTTCGGAGAGACCCGTCATGGCGAGCCCGCATCGTGTGATGCGGGCGACGCCATCCAGGGCGGAAGACACCGACTTTTGCTCTGGATTGCGTCGTCGCTTCGCTCCTCGCAATGAAGAGGTGTGTATTGGCAAAGAGCAGAGAGTCGGGAAGCCTCATGGAAACGTGTGACTCCGAGAGCCCAT
>JANQGN010000144.1 GCA_028277295.1 Rhodospira sp. | reverse complement strand
GAGGCGACGTCCGGGGAATCGGTCGGGCCGGCCTCGGCGCCGGCCGTCTCCACGGTGGTCAGGGCGGGACGCCCACGTTTGGATGGCGCGCGGCGTTTCTTGCTGCTCTTGCCGCCGGCCACCGCGTCCGGGGCGGGCACCGTGCCGACCGCCGGATCCGTGAGAACACCCTCCGCGCCGGCCTCGGGGCCGTGGTAGTCGGTCACCCCCTGGGCCAGGGCGAAACAGGCCAGGCGAACCGCCTTGGGAATGGCGAGGGGCTCACCGTCGCGCACTCCCTTTTCGTAGTACTGCACCACGCGGCGCTTGAGCCCCAGGGCTTCGGCCGCTTCCTTCTGCGACATGCGCATGACGCCCTTGCGCCAGTGCTTGAAGTCCTTTGGTGTCACGGGCGGCAATTCCTCAACTTATAAGTGCATTGCTCTTGCGGACTGTATTCCAATCGGGATGTTGTCGCCTCATGACACCGTGGGCCTCGTGTGATCGCAAGAAAAATCGGCATCCCGCCCACGGTTGATCATGAAAGCGCTACCGTCGCGAACACGGTCCGGTCGGGCGGGCCGGCGGCGAACCGGAACACCGGGTCGGCGCCGTCGATGGCGGGCGCCGGCAGGGCGATCTGGGCCGCCGAGACGGTGGCGAACCCACTATCGAGCGCGAAGCACAGGCCAGCGGCGGGCGACGGGGCGCCGGGGTCGGCGGCTCGGCCCTGGAGTGCGCTCCAGGCGTCCCAACCGTCTGGCCGCGCCGGGTCCGGCGCCGGCAACGCCCGCATCCGCGCCAGGTTGGCGGCCACGCGCGGGTCGCTGGTGTCGTTGATATCGCGGGCCGTTAGCATCCAGGCGCCGTCCTCCAGCGGCCGCACCTCGACCGGCCCGTCCCCGGCATGGCGCAGCCAGAGAGCGTCACGGTTATCAGCGATCACCATATTGAAGGGACGATAGGCGTCGGGGTTGAGATCGGCCAGTGCCCGGCCGGCCTCGATCGCGTCGGCATGGTCGAGAGCCTCCAGCACCAACTCGCCTCTGCTGCGCTTGCCGTCCTGGGGGCCCAGGGTCCCGTGGCGATTGAGCATGGCGGCCACCACGCCATGGTCGTTCAGCCCCAACCAGGAACCGCCAGCCAGATCGTCGCGCCCGGCGACCACCTCGGGCCGGTCGGGCCACAGGCGTCCGGGCGCGGTCCAGGGGCGGTCTCGCATCTCGTCGCGGTTGGCGGCCAGGATGAGCGGCCACGCGTGCTCGGACCGGCACAGGATCAGGACGGTGCACATGCGCGCGGGACTCCCGAACGGGGCCGACAGCGACTTTGGCCCAGGAAAAATGGGGGTACCGCCGCTTGCCCACCAGAGGGTATAACGGCGGCGGCCGTGGGAACGCCACGATATAATAGAACGACCGAGGGGAGGGCCATGACCGATCCGTTCCGCGAGCGAGAGAAGGGCTTTGAGGCCAAGTACGAGCAGGACGAGGCTATCCGCTTCCGTATCGTCACCCGCCGCAACAAGTTGCTTGGGCTGTGGGTGGCTGGCGAGATCGGCCTGTCCGCCAAGGCCGCCGAAAGCTACGCCCAGCAGATGATCGATCACGACCTGGTCCACCCCGCCGAGGACAGCGTGTTGGCCAAGGCCCAGGCGGATATGGGCGCCAAGGGTCTGGACATCTCCCGCCACCGCCTGGAATTGCGGCTGGCCAAGCTGGCCCACGAGGCGCAGGAGCAGGTGCAGGCCGAAATCGCCGGAACGTCGTCGCGCTGATCGCCGCGCCGCCAACCATGCCCCAGGAGTTTCGCGTATGACGCCTCTTCTGTCCCTGGCCCTCGCCGTTCTGCCGCCGCCGGGGCTCGGTCCCCGGGACTGAGTCGACCGGCCGCGTCGGGGTCAGCGCTGTCCCGCCTCGTCCCGAATCGGAGAGGGGGCGGGGTCCGTTTGTCCATGCGGATCGGTCGCGACCGATGACACGCACGGCATGAACGGAAAGGAGCGGCGCCATGACGGCCGCTGGACAGAAGACTCCGCGAGAGCGGGGCACCCGGACCGCACACCAGGATCAAGCACCCAACCCGACCCCAGGATCCCCGGCGACCCGTTGGCTCGCGGGCCTTCCCCTGGTCGCGCTGGCGGCGCTGCTGTGGGGGACGGTGGGTGTTGCCTCCCGGTTTCTACTCGAGACCTCCGCGCTGGCGCCCCTGACGGTGGGCGCCTGGCGGCTCGTGCTGGCGGCGCCGCTGGTGGGGCTGCTCGCCGCGCGCCTGCCCGGCGTCCCGCTGGACCGGCGCGACCTGGGGCTTCTGTTGCTGTTGGGGCTGACCCAGGCCGGTTACCAGGGGCTCTACTTCGGCGCCGTGGCGCGGGCCGGGGTGACCCTGGCGACGCTGCTGGCCCTTTGCGCGG
>JANQGN010000727.1 GCA_028277295.1 Rhodospira sp. | reverse complement strand
CCCAGGCGATTGGCGATGAAGCTGGGGGTGTCCTTGCAGTGCACCACGCTCTTGCCCAGGCGCAAGTCGGCGAAGTGCTCCACCGCCGCCAACGCCTCCGGCCGGGTCTGGGGGCCGCCGACCAACTCCAGTAGCCGCATGTAGCGCGGCGGGTTGAAGAAGTGGGCGATCAGGAAGTCACGCACGAAGCGCTCCGGCATGCCCTCCACCAGCGTCGCCAGCGGCAGGGTCGACGTGTTCGACGACACCACGCTGTCCGCCTTGCGCACCGACTCGACGCGGGCGTAGAGGTCGCGCTTGATGTCCAGCCGCTCGATCACCGCCTCGATGATCCAGTCCGCCTCGGCCAGTTTTTCAAGGTCATCCTCCAGGTTGCCGGGGATGACGTTGCGGGCGGCGGCCTTGCCCATGAAGGGCGCCGGATCGGCCTTGAGCATGCGCGCGACCGCGCCTTCGGCCAGGGCGTTGCGGGTCTCGGCCCCGGGCGGGACGATGTCCAGCAGCAGCACCCGCGCCCCGGCGTTGGCCACGTGGGCGGCGATGCCCGCCCCCATGACCCCGGCGCCGAGCACGGCGACGGTCTTGATCTCGGTCATCACACCGCCTCCAGGATGGTCGCGATGCCCTGGCCGCCGCCGATGCACTGGGTCGCGAGGGCGTAGCGTCCCTTCTCCCGCCGCAACAGGCTGGCCGCCTTGCCGACAAGGCGCGCGCCGGTGGCCCCCAGCGGGTGGCCGAGCGCGATGGCGCCGCCGTCGATGTTGACCTTGCCGTCGTCCAGGCCCAGGTCGCGCATGCAGGCCAGCGACTGGCTGGCGAACGCCTCGTTGAGTTCGATGACGTCCAGGTGGTCCACCGTCAGGTTGGCGCGCCGCAGCGCCTTGCGGGTGGCGCCCACCGGGCCGATGCCCATGATCTCGGGATCGCAGCCGTCCACGGCCACCGAGGTCACGGCCGCCAGCACGTCCAGACCATGGGCCTCGGCGTAGTCGGCCGAGCACACCAGAACGGCGGCGGCGCCGTCGGTCAGCGGTGATGACGTGCCGGCGGTGACCACGCCCTCGGCGTCGAAGGAGGGCTTCAGCCCGGCCAGCCCGTCCGCCGTCGCGTCCGGGCGCGGGCACCCGTCCTGGTCCACCGTGCCCTTGCGGGCGGTGATCGGCACGATCTCGCTGGCCAGGCGACCGGCGTCCTGGGCCGCGGCCGTGCGCTGCTGGGAGCGGAGCGCGAACGCCTCCTGCTCGGCGCGTGGGATCGACCAGCGCGCGGCGACATTTTCGGCGGTCTCGCCCATGCTGCTGTAGGCGCCGGGATTGGTCCTGGCGAAGTCGGGATGCGGCAGCGGGTTGAAGCCCATGATGGGCACCCGGCTCATGCTCTCGACACCGGCGCAGACGAACACCTCGCCGGCGCCCATGGCGATCGAGCCGGCGGCCACATGCACCGAGCTCATGGACGACCCGCAGAAGCGGTTCAGGGTAGCGGCGCCCACGGACTGGGGCAGGCCGCTCATCAGCCCCACCAGGCGGGCCATGTTGAGACCCTGCTCGCCCTCGGGGAAGGCGCAGCCCAGCAGCAGATCCTCGATGTCCTCGGGCCGGACACCGCCGCGCGCCACCAGGGCGCGGATCACCTGCGCGGCCAATTCGTCCGGCCGCACCGACGCCAGGGCACCCTTGGCCGCCGGGGTGAACGGCGAGCGCGCGTACCCGGCGATAACCACCTTTTTCATCGACGTGTCTCCAGCAATCGGGAATGGCGGGAAAGGGCCGTCGAGACAGGCGGCGTCTGGCCGTGCTGGCGCGCCCTTCCTAGGCCGAGGTGACGTCCGCGCCCTTTTGGCGCAGCATGTCGAGACTCAGGCGTTCGATGTCGCGCAGTTCCTTCAGGGTGGTCTGCACGGTTTGCAACTGATCCTCGAGCTGGTCGATGCGGTCGCGCACCTTGGTGACCAGCACGCGGATCTGCTCGATCTGGGTTGTGTCGACCACGTACAGATCGAGGTATTCCTTGATGTCCTTGAGCGAAAAGCCGAGCCGCTTGCCGCGCAGGATCAGGATCATGCGGGCCCGGTCGCGATGCGAATAGACGCGCGTTGTCCCCACCCGCTGCGGCGCCAGCAGCCCCTGGTCCTCGTAGTAGCGGATGGTGCGCGGCGTGATGTCCAGGTCGCGCGCCAGTTCCGTGATCGAATACAATTTTTCCATGCCTGTCCGCTTTCCCGTGAGACGCCCCATAACGGGCACGGAAGATAGCTTCCCGGCGCGTCACCTTCAAACCACAAAAATGTTTTTCCATAACAGGCATTTGTGGGCGAGCCCCGGCAACGGTTGTCGGTCAGGAATGCGGATGTGTGGCGGTGGCGGCGGTTGCGAGGCGCGCCTCCTCCTCCACCAACTCCTTCTTCGACAGCTTTCCGACCATGGTCTTGGGCAGGCTGTCGCGGATCTCGATGGCCTTGGGCATCTCGATCCTGGAAATGTGCTCGGTCAGGAAGGCCCGGATGTCGGCCGGCTCGGTCGT
>JANQGN010000063.1 GCA_028277295.1 Rhodospira sp. | reverse complement strand
GTCCTTCGAGGCCCTTGAGACGGCCGTGCCGACCCATGCCAGCGGCGGATGCGCGTCCGGTGCCCCGTCTGACAGGGCGGCAGGATTGCCGAACGGTGGACGAGCACGGTAGGCTCTCCGGCAGGATCCAGGACTAGGCTAGAAGTGGACACGCGGTGACTCAGATTCTTCAACTCAGGATAGATCTCCTGGACATGCCATTGCCCGTCTGGCGGCGGTTCCAGGTCCCCGCGACCGTCACCCTGCGACGGCTTCATGAACTCATTCAGGCCACCATGGGATGGGGGGGACATCACCTCCACGAGTTTGCCGTCGGCGAGCGGCGTTACGGCCGCGCCGAGTCCATGCCGGCTGGCCTGGGGTTGGGTGACCGGGTGTTCAGCGACCGGAACGTCAGGCTCGCGCAGCTTGTGGAGCGCGGCGTCGACTCCCTCGCCTATACATACGACTTCGGCGATGACTGGGTCCATGTCATCACCATCGAGGCGACCATGCCACCCGAACCGGGCATCGCGTACCCCTGTCTCGTGGACGCACGGGGGGCATGCCCACCGGATGATGTCGGGGGACCGCCCGGCTACGAGGCCTTCCTGGAGACCATCCGCGACCCCGACCATCCCGACCACGCGGACATGGTCGCGTGGCTGGGGACGGACCGCTTCGACCCGGCCGCCGCCGATGTCGAGGCGATCACGGCCCGGCTCACCCCCCTCCAGGCGGCCTCGCGGAAAGGCCCACGGCGGGAAAAGAGAGCGGCGGCATCAAACCCTGGGACGACGCCCGGCGACGACGGCCGGACGAGGCCGTCCGCCGATACCGGGGCCGCCCCCCTGGTTGACCTGGGCCTGCGGCTCCTGCGGGCCGGCGGCGGCGTTGCCGATCTTCCCCCGGAGACAATGCGCCGCCTGATCGCCGATCCGGACGCGGCGGGGGTCCTGATCAGGCATATTATCCGCGAGGGGGACCCCGACGAGGCGGCGTGGTCGCTGTTGATCCATGTGCTTGATGAGGCCCGCATGGACGCAGAGGGGGGCGGTGCGCGGGGCCCGGCGTTCCTCGCCGCCGTCGAGGCGGCCGTCGAGAACGCGGTGGCGGAGAACGGGCCGAAGGTGGATGGCCCGGCCCTCGTCGCTAGCGCGTATACGCGCGCGGGACTGACCGTCCCGCAGCGTCTCATCGACAGACCGGACGTGGACACCCCTCACTCGCCCGAAGAGCAGGCCGCCATGGAGCAGGCGCTGGACGAGACCATCGCCCAGATGTTCTCCCAGATCGAGGACCCCTTCGATCTCCATGGCCATTTCGCGGACACCCTGGCCGGCGTGCCCGATGCCGGCAAGGGGGCCGTCGTGGCCCGGATCGCCCGGCGCGACGAGGGGGCCGTCTCACGGTTGATTCTATACTGGTTGCTGGACCAGACGGCCGAGGTTCGACTGGCGGCGGCGGAGGCGCTGGCCGAGCGCCTGGTTTCGGCCGCGTTCGAGCGGTCGCTGATGGCCTTGCTGGTGGCCTTGCGGCGCTGGATGCCGCCTGACCGGGCCCGGGACGCCGTGGACCGCGCGCTGTCGGAGACGCGGGGCGGGCTCACGACGGTTGACTCCAGCACCCGTCCGGCGAACGTCACGGTCATCGAAGGAATCGCCACCTCTGTTCCGGACGGAACAGGCGCCCAGCAGTTCGCCGCGCTCACCCGTCAGGGCGAGCGACGCCGGGTCGCCTTGGTCCTGTTGAAGACAGGACACGGTGTGAAGGACGCGTTGGTTCTCGACGACTCGTCCGACGCGGTGCATGAGGTGTACGCCAAGGTCGGCACCGTGTCCGAACTGGAGGTCGACCTGGAAACCCTGGCCACCGCCATCGGCGCGGCCCTGGGGGAAGGGATGGACCTCGGGCGGCCGCCGCCGCCGGGCCTGGTCGATGTGCTCGACGCGTTGCCCCTCGACACGCTGGATCCAAGTCCCGCGACGCTGGAGGCCTGGACGAACCAGGGCGACCCGGACGGCAGGATCGCGGCCATGACACCGCAGAAGCGCGGGCGCATGGTCAATGAGAGCGAGATGTGGTGCCTTCAGGTGCCGATGGTTGAGAGCTGGTTCGAGTCCAGCGGCGACCTGGAGGCGGCCGTCCACGACGCCCGGACGGACGCGGGCGCCAAGCGGGCCGTGTTTACGGTCCTGGAAGACCGCCGCCCGTTCTGGGCCGTGCAGTGTTTCCGGGGCGCCCATGTCCTGCGTGGCGCCATGGCGCTGCGCGTCGCCGAGTCTTTCGCCGCCGTTGGCCTCGCCTTGCTTGAGGGACGCCCGCTCAAGAAAATCCCGATTATGACACAAATAGTAGATACTACGCTCAATGCGCTCGAAATGGGTGAAGAGCCAGGGGGCCGGACATCCGCGCAGGCCGGGCCGATGGCCATCGATCCCGAGGCCCTCATGGACGTGCCCCAGCCCGATACCGAGGCCATGGACCGGCTCGGCGCCTATCTCGACAGCCAGGTCAGTCCCGACGGCATGATGTCTCTGTCCGGTCTCGACGGCTTCCTGCATGCCGTGGCCATCCCGGAGCCCCCCCTCTCCGTCGAAAGCTGGCTGCCGGCCGTCTGGGAGGGCCAGCCGCCGGAGTTCAGCGGCCCGGACGAGGCGGAGGACGTGCTGGGCACGATCTTCGGGCGCTACGCGCAGATCATCGACCACCTGAGCCGGGGCGATTCCCGACAGGTCATCGTCCTGTCGACGGACGAGGCCGGCGGCGCCGATGCCGGCGACTGGCTGGCGGGCTTCGTTGACGGCATGTCTGTGGCCGAGGAGGCGTGGACCGCATTGCTCACCCGGGCGGTCGAGCCGCTGTCCGTGATCCTGGCCGCCACGGACCACCCGGCGATTCCGCTCCCGCCGGGTTTGTCCGACGCCGAGCGAGAGGAGCTTCGCGAGACACTGCCGGAGCATCTGCCCCGTCTCGTCCGAAACCTTTGGCAGGCAGCCCGGAACCAGGGGCCAGCCCGCGCAAGGTAGGCCGGAACGACCCGTGTCCCTGCGGGTCCGGCCGCAAGTACAAGAGCCCGTCCGGAAAGTCTCGAAGACCGCACTATGGAGCGGATCGCGACGACGGTTTGCGTCAACATCAAAACACAAGGGTGTTTTCGACGATTCACCTGTCACCGGGCGCTGAAAACACCCTATTTTCGTGTCCGCCCCGGGGCCGGCTCTTCCCATTCGATGGCTCTCATCATCGTCAACTTCGCGGTCTCCAGGTGCGTTTTCAAAGCCGCCTGGGCCTCCGCCGGTTGTCGCGACACAATCGCCTCGATCACGCGGATATGTTCTTTGGCGGCGACGATGTTCCGCTCTCGTTCGTCAGTCCTGTTCCAGCGATAGTGATAATGAAATATAAGAGATATAATGTCCTGAAAGCTCTCGATAAATCGGTTTCCTGAATATTTATTCAACAAACGATGGAAATAGGCGTCCAGCTTCGGAAATTCGAGATAGGTATCAGCGTTGTTCTTCACGAACTCTCGGTGTTCCAGCAGGATTCTGGTGATCGCCGGCCAGAAAGGGTCATCGTCCGGCAACGCGATGAGTTTCTCGACGCAGCGCATTTCAAAAAGCACGCGCACCTCGTAAACCTCTTCCACGTAGTCTTTCGTGAAGCCCTCCAGGATCCACCGCCGCTGGGGTTCATCGCGAATGAACCCGACCCTACTCAGTCTTATGAGGAATTTTCTGACAGCCGCGGGCGATACATCAAGCGTGCGGGCAATGACGCCCTCGCTGAAGCGGGCGCCCGGGCGGATTTCGTTCTTGAAGATCCAGTCCATGAAGCCGACTTCGAGACTCTCTTCCACCGACAACGTGTCGCTTTCGGGAAAATAGTCCCGCTTATCGGGCTTTCGCCTGACCGCCCAGATCTCGCCTTCGCCAAACAGTATATTTTGATCTTCCAGCGCATATAAAATGCGCCTGGCCGTATTCCTGCTAACATCGATGCAACGCGAGATATCAGAAATACTTGAGAATTTCTGACCAAATAGAATTCTGTCCAGAGCTTCATTGTACGACTTCTTAAAAAGTCGGTCCGATCTCGCCATTATGTGTCCTTTTTAGCCCGTTTTCGGGATTAAAGACATTTGACCACCGAACACCCCAATCTTACCCTTTTGTGAAAATCCGACAAGGTTGGCCATCGCCACAGTCAAGAGCTGGAACTCGCTTTTCTTGGCGGAATGAAGCGATAACCATGTCTTTGGTTGCTTCCAACGTGGCCTTCCCGTCAACCGGTTTCGGTCCGGGCATTCCGCCCGGTCGTCACCGTGAAGACAAGGCGGTCTCGCCGGGCCATCGCGCCGTGCCTGGCGCGGCAGACAGATCCTCAGATCACGAAGGGAGGATGCACCATGAAACGGCTCTTTACCCTCTGCGCGGGCATGTTGGCCGCCGCGTCCGTTCTTACGGTCACGGGCGGAGACGCGGCGCGGGCCGAGGACCCGTTGATCATCAACGTGTCCTACTCCAACCAGCCGGGCGAGCCCGTTGATCAGGCCGTGACTTTCTGGGCCGAGCGTCTGAAGGACCGCTCCAACGGAGCCATTGAACTGCGTCTGTTCCCGAGCGGCCAGCTTGGCGGCCAGGAAACCGTCCAGCAGCAGGCCCGGATGGGGGCGAACATCATCGCGATCTCCGACTATGGCTCGCTCGCGGATCTGGTGCCGGACCTGGGCGTGATCAATGCGCCGTACGTTGGCACATCCGTTGAACAGAAGGTTGACTTGATCCACTCGCCGCAGGTCTCGGAGTTGATCGGTCAACTCGATGCCAAGGGCTATCACGTCATCGTCGGCGACTTCTACTACGGTACACGCCAGCTTCTGGCGCAGACCCGGGCCACCACGCCGAGCGACATGAACGGCACGAAGATCCGCGTGCAGAACGTCAAGATCGCCAACTACTGGGCGCGCGCGGTCGGTGCCGTGCCGACCCCGATGCCGCTCTCCGAGGCCTACACCGCCATGTCCCAGGGCATCGTCAGCGGGATCGAGAATCCGCCGGGCACCCTGTACGGCGGCAAGTTCTATGAACAGGCCACGTTCCTGATGCTCACCAATCACGACGTCCACATGACCCCGTGGGTGGTCGGCACCGCCTTCTGGGACACCCTCACGGACGAGCAGCGGACGCTGATCACGGAAACCGGCCGAGAGATGTCCGCGTACGGCAGCACGCTGATCGCCGATAGCGAACAGGACTACATCGACAAGATGGTGGCCGAGGGCGTCGAGGTCGTCGAGGTCGACCTGGGCCCATACCTGGAGAACGCCAAGGCGGTCATGGCCGGCGAATTCCCCGAGTGGTCCGACGGACTCTACGAGGAAACACTGGAAGCCCTGAAATAGAATAAGACGCACGACCCGCCCCGGTCACCTGAACTGGCTCTGGATGCAGGTGACCGGAGAGCCGGCCGGCCACACAAGGGAGGAAATGTCATGACACGCGCCATTTCCATACTTGGTTGGATTGGGCGTCTGGATGTCGCCATTTCGGCCCTATCGATGTTTTCTATCGTCTGCATCTCGATTTATGGCGTTTTTATGCGGTATTTTATCTCCAGCCCGGCCGGATGGGTGGAGGAACTATCCCTCGCCCTGTTCGTCTGGCTGACCTTTTTTGGGGTGAGCATCCTGGCGCGACGTGGCGAGATTGTCAGCATTCAGTTCCTGGTTCAGTTTTTCCCGCGCCATATGTCATTCTTCGTTCAAAGAATACTTACGCCGGCGCTGCTGTCCGTCTGCCTGATTGTCATTATTTATCTTGGCTTCAAGTTGGTCATGTTCTCGACCGATCGGTACACGAACATCCTCAGGATTCCCTTCAGCTACGTTTACCTGGGAATCCCGCTCGGCTGCATATTCACGCTGTACCACGTTCTGTATCACGCGGTCGCCGGACCGCGGCGGCTGGAAGACGTGGAGCCCCTGTCATGAGCGTCACGGTTCCAATCGTCATCATGTTCGCCCTGTTGCTACTGGAGTTTCCGGTCGCGTTCTCCATTTTCGCCAGTACGCTGGTGTACTTCGTCTTCTTTTCCGATTTGCCGCTAATGATCGTGGTGCAACGGATCGCCGAGGGTTTGAGTTCCTACGCGCTTCTCGCCATCCCGTTTTTCATCATGGCCGGGATTTTCATGAACCATTCCGGCATCAGCAAGCGATTGCTGGCGTTCAGCGAGATCCTCACGGGACACATGCGCGGCGGCCTGGCCCAGGTCAACATCGTGCTGAGCACCCTCATGGGCGGGCTGTCGGGGTCGAACATCGCCGATGCGGCCATGAACTCGAAGCTGATCGTCCCCTTCATGCTGAAGAGGGGCTACGCCAAGGGCTTCTCCGCCTCGGTGACCGCCGCGTCGTCCCTGATCACGCCGATCATTCCCCCAGGGATCGCGCTGATCCTGTACGGCTACATTAACAACGTCTCCATCGGCCGCCTGTTCCTGGCGGGCATCATCCCGGGCCTGCTCATGTGCGTCCTGATGATGATCCTGGTAAACCGGATCGCCGCCCGGCGCGGCTACCGGCCGGAGCGCGACCACCGCGTCACGATCGGCGAGGTCCTGACCGGCTTCAAGGCCGCCGCCCTCGCCTTCACGTTGCCGATCATCATCATTGTCGGCATTCGCTTTGGTGTGTTCACGCCGACCGAGGCGGGCGCCATCGCGGTGCTGTTCGCCTTGATCATCGGCTTTGTCGTCTACCGAGAGATGGATCTGCGGACGTTCCGGACCGGTCTGGTGGAATCGGTGTTGGCCTCGGCCAACGTGCTGATCATCATCGCGGTCTCCTACGGGTTCTCGAAGTTTTTGACGTGGGAACAATTGCCTCAGAACATCGCGCTGTTCATCTCGGGAAATTTCGACAACCCGTTCCTGTTCCTTCTCATGGTCAATTTTGTGCTGATCATCCTCGGCATGTTCATCGAGGGCAATGCCATCCTGATCGTCATTTCTCCATTGCTCGTGGCGGCCGCCAAGGCGATGGGCGTCGACCTGGTTCACTTCGGCATTGTCTTCATCCTGAACTGCGCGATCGGCACCCTGACGCCGCCACTGGGCACGGTGATGTTCACCACCTGCACCATCATCGGCGTCCCGGTGAAGGACTTCATCCGCGAGATCCTTCCCTTCTGGGTGGTTCTGTTGGTGTCGCTGCTCATCGTCACCTTCATTCCGCAGGTCAGCCTGTTCCTGCCCAACCTGGTGTACGGCTCCTGAGGAACGGGAGGACCCGCGATGACCCGGCCGTCGAGAGTGGTCGCGCGGCGGGGCGAGCCATCGCGCCACCGTCCTCCATCCCACTGGTCCGAAGTCTGGTCTTAAGGAGGGCCAAGCCCATGAAAGGCCTCGTCTGCACTGAACCGAACGCCCTGGAACTCCGCGCGCTGCCGGAACTGGTGGTGCCCCCCGGCTGGGTTCCGGTCGACGTGCGCCGGGTCGGCATCTGCGGCACCGACTACCACATCTATACGGGCAACCAGCCGTTTCTGAGCTACCCACGCGTAGCCGGACACGAGGTCTCCGGGGTTGTCGGCCCGGACTACACGGGAGACGCCTTTCAGCCGGGCGAGTTGGTGCTGGCCAATCCCTACCTGTCGTGCGGGGCCTGCCACGCCTGTTCGGCCGGCAAACCGAACTGCTGCGAGACGATTTCCGTCATCGGCGTGCATCGGGACGGCGCCATGACACAAAGGATTGCGTTGCCGCCCGGGAACCTGCTCCGCGCCGACGGCCTGACCCCGGATCAGGCGGCCATGGTCGAGTTCCTGTCCATCGGCCGGCACGCCGTGGCCCGGACCCATGTTGTCGGCGGAGCCCCCACGCTGGTCCTGGGCGCGGGCCCGATCGGACTGGCAAGCGCCCTGTTCGCGCGCATCGACGGCGCCGACGTGACAGTGGCCGACGTCTCCGAGACCAAGCTGTCGATCGCCAGCGACGGGTTCGGATTTCCGACCCTGAACCTTGGCGCGATCGATACCGGGGATCTGACGTCGCGCTTCACGCATGTGTTCGACGCCACCGGCAACATCAAGGCCATGAATGCCGGTCTCTTCCACGTCGCCCACGGCGGCACCTACACGCTGGTCAGCGTGGTGAAGGACACGCTCGCCTTCCCCGATCCCGAGTTTCACAAGCGGGAAACAACCCTGTTTGCCAGCCGCAACGCCCTGAACGAGGACTTCCGCTTCGTCATCGATGCCATCCGCGCCGGCAAGATCGACACGGATCGGTTGGGGACTCATCGCACCACGCTGACCGACGCGGTCCACGATCTGCCGGCCTGGGCGCGTGATCGTGACACCGTCGTCAAAGCCATCATCGAGGTGGCCTGAGACCATGTTTCTGCAATTCGGAACAAGCCGGTTTCTACAAGCGCACGCGGATCTGATCCTCTCTGAGGCCATGCCCGGTGGCCAGATCTGCGTCGTGCAGTCGAGCGGCAGCACACAGACCGCCGGTCGCGTCGCGGCCCTCGCGCAAGAGGGCGGGATCCCGGTCCGCATTCAGGGGCTCCGCGATGGGCGCGCCGTCGACGAAGAGACTCGGGTGACGTCCATCCGGCGCGCGCTGTCGAGCGCCACCCATTGGCCGGATGTGGTGCGGGAGGCCCTGGACTGCCGCTTCATTCTGTCGAACGTGTCGGAAGCCGGATACAAGGCCCAGCCCGCCGACCGGATGGCCGGGTTTGACAACGCGATGTCCTTCGTCGCCAAGCTGGTTGAGCTGCTGAAGGCGCGCCTTGAAGCGGAATGCGGCCCCGTCACCATCATGCCGCTGGAGCTGTTCCCCTCGAACGGCGCGCACCTGCGCGAGGCTGTGACGCGCCTGGCGATCGCGCGCGGCGAGAGCGCTGGCGTCATCGACAGCCTGTCCCGGCACATCTGGGTCAATTCGCTCGTCGACCGCATCGTGTCGGAACCGCTCCACCCGGTGGGGGCCGTGGCCGAACCCTATTGCCTGTGGGCGATCGAGGAGACGGAGGGCCTCGCCCTGCCGTTCACCCATCCCGCCGTGAGGGTGGTGGCCGACCTCAAGCCCTACGAGCGGCTGAAACTCTACCTTCTCAATCTGAGCCACACCTACATGGCCCACGTGTGGATGAGCCGGCGCCTGCCCGCCGACCTGACCGTCAGCGCCTTTCTGGCGGACGAGACCCTGGCCGTGCCGTACCGGAGCATGATCGAGCGCGAAGTCCTGCCCGCGTTCGCCGCCGCCGGGCTGGCGGCGGACGCCGAGGCTTATGTCCAGACGACCGTTGAGCGGTTCGGGAACCCGTTCCTGAACCACCGCCTGGCGGACATCGCCAGTGGTCATGCCGCCAAGGTGGCCTCGCGGATCGCATCGTTTCTGGACTGGGCGCGGGACACCGGCGACGGGTCGCCGAAACCGGCGCTCACCGCCATCGTGGACGCGACCTGAGCCATGAAGACGATTCGGCTGCATCCGTCGGACAGCGTCGCGGTGGTCATCGCCCCCGCGTCGTCCCACCCGGCGGTACCCGTGGGCCACAAGGTCGCGGTGACGGACGTCGCGGCGGGTGCCACCGTGATCAAGTTCGGCCAGCCGATCGGCGTGGCGACCCGGGACATCCGGTCCGGCGATCACGTCCATGTCCACAACTGCGCCTACACCGACGCCCTCGCCGGACGGCCGGTTCGGCGCGCGCCGGCCATCCTGGCGATGCCGGCCAGGCGGTCCTTCCTGGGGTTCAGGCGCCCTCGCGGTGCCGTCGGCACGCGCAACTTCATCGGCATTCTCTCCACGGTCAACTGCTCGGCGACCGTCTGCGTCGCCATCGCCAAGGAAGCCAATCGCCGGTTTCTTGACGATCACCCCGGACTGGACGGAGTCGTACCGATCGTGCACGACCTCGGGTGCGGCATGTCGGGCGCCGGCAGCGAGAGCTTCGAGACCCTGAAGCGCACCCTCGCCGGCTACCAGAGCCATCCGAATTTCGCCGCCACCGTCATCGTCGGGCTGGGCTGCGAGGTGAACCAGGTCGGGGCGTACGCGCGCGACACCCATCCCCTCACCCGGATCCTGACCATCCAGGACAGCGGCGGCACCCGCGCGGCGGTCGAGGCGGGCCTCGCGGCCTGTGCGGCCCTGGCCGCGACGGTCAGCACGGCCAACCGCGAGCCCTGCGACGTCCGGCACCTGACCCTGGGCATGCAGTGCGGCGCGTCGGATGGCTTTTCAGCGCTGACCGCCAATCCTGCGCTGGGCGTCGCCAGCGATCTCCTGGTGGCCGCCGGTGGCACGAGTTTTCTGTCGGAAACCCCCGAGATTTTCGGCGCCGAAACCCTGCTGCTATCCCGCGCGGACGCGGCGACGGCGGACAAGCTGACCGCCCGCCTGGCCTGGTGGCGCGCGTACGCGTCGGCGCACGGCGCCAGTCTCGACAACAATCCCAGCCCGGGCAACAAGGCCGGCGGCATTTCCACGATCCTGGAAAAGTCGCTGGGCGCCGTCGCCAAGGCGGGCCAGGCCCCCCTGAGCGACGTGGTGACCTACGCGGAGCGCCCGACCCGACCCGGGCTCGTCTTCATGGATACGCCGGGATACGACCCCGTCTCCGCCACGGGGCAAATCGCCGGCGGGGCGACCATCCTGGCCTTCACGACGGGGCGCGGGTCCTGTTTCGGCTCGAAACCGGCGCCAACGGTCAAGTTGGCCTCCCACTCCCAGTTGTACGACGCGATGGCCGACGACATGGATGTGGACTGCGGCAAGGTCCTGGACGGGCGCGCGTCCCTGGAAGAGTTGGGACAGGAAATCTATGACACAATCCTCGATGTCGCGTCCGGCGAGAGAAGCAAGAGCGAAATAAATGGCTTGGGCGATCTTGAATTCGCGCCCTGGCGACTCGGAGCCGTTCTTTAACGAGCGTGCTCTGTTTGTCCGTTTGATATGACGTGTTTTGTAATGGGAGTTCGAAACCCATGAGTACCTTGACCCTCAAACCGGCGGATGAATGCCGCTACGATATCGTCTCGCTGGGCGAGGTGATGCTGCGCCTGGACCCGGGCGAGGGGCGCATCCGCACCGCCCGGCAGTTCCGCGCCTGGGAGGGCGGCGGCGAGTACAACGTCGCGCGCGGCCTGCGCCGCTGCTTCCGCAAGCGGGGCGCCATCGTCACCGCCCTGGCCGACAACGACGTTGGCCTCTTGATCGAGGACCTGATGCTTCAGGGCGGGCTCGATACGTCGTTCGTCAAGTGGGTGTCCTACGACGGGATCGGCCGCTCGGTGCGCAACGGCCTGAACTTCACCGAACGCGGCTTCGGCATCCGGGGCGCCGTCGGCTGTTCCGACCGGGGCAACACGGCGGCCTCCCAACTCAAGCCCGGTGACATCGATTGGGAGCACCTCTTCGGCACTCTGGGCGTGCGCTGGTTCCACACCGGCGGCATTTTCGCCGGCCTGTCGGCGACCACGGGACAGGTGGTGATCGAGGCGGCCACGGCGGCCGGGAAACACGGCACCGTGGTCTCCTACGACCTCAACTACCGTCCGTCGCTGTGGACGGGCTTCGGCGGCCTTGAGAAATGCCGCGAGATCAACCGCGAGATCGCCCGTCACGTGGACGTGATGATCGGCAACGAGGAGGACTTCACCGCTTGCCTCGGCTTCGCGGTGGAGGGCGTGGATGACACCCTCACCGACCTGAACGTCTCCTCCTTCCAGCGGATGATCGAGAAGGCGGTCGCCGCGTTCCCCAACTTCAAGGCCACCGCGACCACCCTTCGCGGCGTGCGGACCGCCACGGTCAACGATTGGGGCGCCATGTGCTGGGTCGATGGCCGGTTCTACACCGCGACCCATCGTCCGGCGCTGGAAATCATGGACCGGGTCGGCGGCGGCGACAGCTTCGCCTCCGGCTTCATCCACGGGATGATGACCTTCGGTGATCCGGCCAAGGCGGTCGAGTACGGCGCCGCTCACGGCGCGCTGGCCATGACCACACCCGGCGATACCACCATGGCGGCGCTGAGGGAGGTGGAAAAGATCGTCGGCGGCGGTGGCGCCCGGGTGGATCGATAGGAGGGCTGCCTCATGTTGGATGACTTTCTCAAACGCCCGATCATCCCGGTCATCGTCATCGACGACGCGGCGGATGCCGAACCCCTGGCGCGGGCCCTGCTCGACGGCGGCATTGACGTCATCGAGATCACCTTCCGCACCGCCGCCGCCGCCGAGGCCATCGGCCGCATCAAGAGGGCGGTCCCGACCATGCTGCTGGGCGCGGGCACAGTGGTGACGGCGGATCAGGCGGCGCGCGCCCTCGACGCGGGCGTGTCTTTCGGCCTCGCCCCCGGCCTCAACCCGCGCACGGTGAAACGGTTCCAGCAGGCCGGGACGCTGTTCATTCCCGGCGTCCAGACCCCGTCGGACATCGAAACCGCGCTGGATCTGGGCTGCCGGATGTTGAAATTTTTCCCGGCCGAGGCCGCTGGCGGCGTCGCGATGATCAAGGCCCTGAGTGGTCCATACGCCAGCCTGGGGGTGACGTTCTGCCCCACCGGCGGCGTCAACCTGGGCAACATGGCCGACTACCTGGCGGTGCCCACCGTGGCCACGCTGGGCGGCACCTGGATCGCCACCAAGCAGCAGATCGCCAACAAGGACTGGGCCGCGATCACACGGCAGGCACGCGAGGCCATGGACCGCGCCGCGGCTTGATGGCAGCCGTCCGTTCGAAGCCGCGGTCAGTGGGGCTTGGCTCAACTTAACCCGGAAAGTTCACCGGGGTTCACACGACACGACTCTCCGTGATTTGAGGGCTGTGACGAGAGGTGCGCGGGCCTGATCGTGGTCGGTTCTCATTCGTCGCCGGAGTTCGTCGAAGCCGACGCGGAACCATGACTTGGCGAGATAGCCGTGGGTCTTGCGGACCTTCTTGAGCAGGGAGCGCAAGGTCACCCGTCTGCCGTCGGGCAGGTCGACGATCCGGTTTTCTTTGATCCGCATGGCAAAGGGAACGCGGTGGACGACGAGAAACGCCAGCCCAAAATGCCCCGTGTCGTGTAGTGTGCGAACCGCCCGCGCCTTCCTGGCAAACCCCAAGAACCTCTTGGCAAACCCTGGCTTGCCGACCAACTGGAGCACAAGAGGATGGTGCTCCGCCTGGTCTTCGGCGGGCCGTTGCCCTACAGCCGTTCGGAGGGGTTTCGAACCGCGATTCTGACCTTGCCGTTCAAGGCGTTAGCCCGAGATACCGGCACGGAGTGGGGTTTGGTGGAGCCGAGGGGAATCGAACCCCTGACCTCAGCAGTGCGATTGCTGCGCTCTCCCAACTGAGCTACGGCCCCTTAATATTTGGTTTCCGCCCCGGAATGGGACGGTTCCCGCGGTTACGGCCCTTTACGGGCCGCGTGAGACGCCACCACCCCGCCCGATGGATCGGACGGGGCGCGGGAGGACCGGACCTTGCTGCGGAGCGCGCCCAAAGTCAAGACGCGAAATCGTCTGACCCGCCGCGTCGCCGCTGGCCGCCCGCCACCCCGGCCCGCCGGCGCCAGCCGTCCCGCCCCGGCCACCGGGGACAGGCGCGGACCGCAGCCGATGATTCCCTCGTCGCCCGTTTTGCATTACGGTCGGCGCGGTCTTTCGTCGACCGTCCTCCGCCCCCCGACTCTTCCGGAAAGCCCCCATGGACATCATTCTCAACCCGCTGTTCCGCATCGCCCTGCTGGTCATCAACCTCTACATCTGGGTCGTCATCATCCAGGCCATCCTCTCTTGGCTGGTGGCTTTCAACGTGGTCAATCCCTACAACCGGGTTGTCGGAACCGTCGGCGAGGTGCTCCACCGGCTCACCGAGCCCGCCTTGCAGCCGATCCGCCGCCGACTGCCCAGCCTGGGCACGGTCGATCTGTCGCCCCTGGTGCTCATCCTGGGCCTGATCTTCGTGCAGATGGTGCTGGAGCAACTCCTGTTCCGCCTGACCTGAGCGTGGTCATGGTCGACGGCCCTGGCCCCGCCACCAGCCGACCCGCGACGGCACCGCTACCGCTGCCCCTTCATCGGGACGGCAACGGGAACGGCGCACGGCTAGCGGTGCGGCTGACCCCCAGGGCGGCGCGTGACCGTATCGAGGGCCTTGCCGCCGACGCTGACGGCCGCGCCTGGTTGCGGGTCTCGGTCACCGCGGCGCCGGAGGGCGGCAAGGCCAATGCGGCCCTGGTGGCGCTGCTGTCCAGGAGCTGGGGCTTGCCCAAGGGGGCCTTTGCCCTGGTCGTCGGCGCCACCGACCGCCGCAAGAGCTTGCGCGTGACCGCGCCGCCAGAGACACTGGATACCCTGGCGGAGCGTCTGGCGGCGCTGCCCCGGCGGTGACGGTTGACCGCCCCGCGTTGTCCGCCATGCCTGGCATGCCTGGGAGGATCCCGCCGATGACCAGCGGCGCTCGCATCGTCGAGGGTCAACACACCGCCCAGGAGATCCTGGACGACGTGCATCAGCAGGTGCGCCACCTTGACGAGGAGCACCGCCTGACCGTTACCCTGGCGTTCGTGGTGGTGGGCGACAACCCGGCCACCCTGCAACTGATCGCCAACAAGAAGGCCCGCGCCGAGGAAGCCGGGCTTCGCACCCAGTTGCACACCTTGCCCGCCGATACCTCCGATGGCGAGGTGATCACCGTCATCGATGGTTTGAACCACGATTCCGGCGTGCACGGCATTCTCGTCCAGCACCATCTCCCCCGCTACCGCGATGCTCGCCGGCTGATCGAGGCCGTGGATCCGTCCAAGGACGTGGACGGCTTCCACACCGCCAACGCTGGCTTGCTGGCCACCGATGTGCCCACCTTCGTGCCCTGCGACGCGCTCGCCGGGGTGCATCTGTTCAAGCACTATGTCGAGCCGCGTCCGGTCGGCTGGCACGCCGTGGTGGTCGGCGACACCCACCGGACCGGCCGGCCGGCGGCGCGTCTGCTGCTGGGCGAGCGCTGTACGGTGACCATCGCCCACGAGGACACCCGCGACCTGGCCGAGGTCTGCGCCAAGGCCGACATCCTGTTCGCCGCCACCAACCGCGCCGGCATGATCCGCGCCCAGCACGTCAAGCCAGGGGCGGTGGTCATCGACCTGGGCCGCAGCCGCATCACCGTCAACGGAGAGTTGCGCATCGTCGGCGACGTGCGCTTCGACGAGGTGCGCGCGGTGGCCGGCTGGGTGACCCCGGTCCCCGGCGGCATCGGCCCGGTGGCGGTGGCCATGCTGATGCGCAACG
>JANQGN010000023.1 GCA_028277295.1 Rhodospira sp. | reverse complement strand
GGTCAGGGCGTAGTTGGCGGTCAGTTCAAAGATGATCAGGCTGGTGGAGATGGGGGCGCCGAGAACGGCGGCGGCCACCGCGCCCATGCCGACGATGGCATAGGCCCCGGCGCCCGAGGACAGCTCCGGGAACACGGCCGAGGCCATCAGGCCGAAGGCGCAACCGGCCACCGCGCCCAGGGTGAGCGAGGGGCTGAAGACGCCTCCCCCGAACCCCATCCCCAGGCAAAGGGCCGTGGCCACCAGTTTCGCCAGGGTGAGTGTCAGGGCCGCGTCCAGCAGCAGGCCGCCGTTGAGCGCCCGGTCGGTGACCTCGTAGCCGACGCCCAGGATCTCCGGCCACCACAAGGCCATGAGTCCGACGGCCAGGCCAGCCAGCGCCGGGCGTGCCCACGTCGGACCCGGAACACGTGGCGCCAGGTGACCGACCAGCATCAGGCTTCCCATGAACACGGCCGCCAGCAGGCCGCCCACCACCCCCAGCAGGGCGAAGGCGGGGAACTCGAGGAAGCTGGTCAGGGTCAGGTGATCGGGCAGGATGAACGCCGGGGTATCCCCGAACCACAGGCGCGAGATCACGGTGGCGGTCACGCTGGAGATGACGACGGGGGCGAAGGCGCTGGCGGCATAGTGACCGACCACCACCTCGTGCGCGAACAGCGCGCCCGCGATGGGGGCATTGAACGAGGCCGCGACCGCCGCCCCGGCGCCACAGCCCAGCAGGGTCCGCGATCCGGTGCGGCCGAAGCGCGCCAGGTGCGCCACGGCCGCGCCCAGGGTGGCGCCCAGGTGCACGGCGGGGCCCTCGCGCCCCACCGAGGCACCCGCGCCCAGCGAGAGCATGCTGCCAAGGGCCGCCACCAGGCCCCGGCCCAGGGGCATCCGGCCGCCGCGCAACATGGCGGCTTCCAGTACATGGGAGACGGTCTCCGGGCGCCCGTCGGGCATGAAAGCCCGGTGGAGCAGGCCCACGACCAGGCCACCGATCACCAGGGGCGGTAGCACGGCCCACCAGGGCAGGCCGGAGACCACCGTCGCCAACTCGGTATGGTCCTCGGCGCCGAAGGACAGGGCCTGCACCAGGACGATGCCCTCGCGGAACAGGATGATCCCACCGCCCGTCAGCAGCCCCACCAGGATGGCCAACGCCCCCATGCGCAGGGAGTCGACACGGGCGATCACGCGCGGGCCCAGGGCGGCCAGTCGGCGCGACAGGGAACGGCGGAGCATGCGCAGGCGACGGGCGGCGGGACGACGCGGCGGATCGGGCGAGGCCATGGGGCGGAGGGTCCGGGGACGGCTCGGGTGGTGGAGCGGTGAACGGTGGGGATGGGTGGTCGACGAAGGATCGAACGCCCCGTCCTCCGCAGGGTTGACGGGGTGGTTCCCCGAGGCGCCGCATCCGTCCAGGGCGTCAGCAGGCGGCTAGGTCCAGCTCAGTCTGCGAGACCACGCGATTGCGTCCGCCGCGCTTGGCGAGATAAAGGGCCTTGTCGGCGCGCTGGATCAGCATGGTCATGGACTCGCCCAGCGCGAACTCGGAGACGCCGATGGACAGGGTAATCCGGCCCAGTTCCATGCCTGAGCGGCGGTTGGTGATGCGTTTGCCCGCCACGGTCATGCGGATGCGCTCGCCGATCTCCATGGCCTCGCGCAAGGGGACGCCGGGCAGGATGGCCGCGAACTCCTCCCCGCCATAACGGGCCACGGTGTCGTCGGGCCGGACACAGGATTCGATGGTGCGGGCCACCAGCTTCAGGACCTGGTCGCCCATCTGGTGACCATGCGTGTCATTGAACGCCTTGAAGAGGTCGATGTCGAGCATCAGAAGGCAAAGGTGGGCGCTGTGGTCCCGCGCCTCGTCCGCAGCCTCTCGCAGGGCCCGGTCGAACATCTTTCGATTGGCGATGCCGGTCAAGCCATCGGTGCGGGCCTCCCGGCGCACCTTGTCCAGATCGTCGTGGAGACGGCGGATTTCCTGGGCGGAGCGGCCGAGTTCCACGCCCATCTTGCGATTGACGCGCAGCATCTTCTGGGTCTCGGATATCAACACGCCAATGATGTCCTGAACCGACTGGCCGTCGGCGCCGACCACGCGTCCGGACAGGTCCGCCAGGGTGGCGCCGTAGGACTCCGTGCCCTTGCTCGCCGCGCCGATCATACGCAACAACTGATCCAGGGTGTGCTCGATTCGCTCTCCGGCACTGGCCAGGGTGCGGCTTTCATCCCCTTGGCCGACGAAGCGATCATGCAGTGTCTGGTTGACTTCGGGGCCAAACTTGGCCCCCAAGTCGAGCAGGCGGTTGATCTCCCGGCTCAGATCCGGCAGCCGCCGAGAATGGTGGATGTACCAGACAGCGAAATTGTTCGGATTGGGGGCGATTCCCAGCCGGTTCATGGACTCCATGGCCTGCTGTGCCGCCGACACGGCCTCGGCCTCCGTCTCCGCGTACTCGATCATGCCGGTGTCTGTCCCCCGTGCTGGTCGCATACCGTGTTCGACGCCAGACAACGTCGGCTTTCCTGCCGGTCAAGGCATCGCGGCGCACGGTCCGGACGAACGTCCCTGCTCAGCACCCCCCCCATTAGCCATACACCAATTCTGAATGGGTCGCCAAGCGCGGTGGCTGGAGTCGCGGCGCCAAGGTCCGCGCGGGCGGATCACCGGCGCGAGGGTGAAGGTCGATGCCCGGGGGTGTTCGCCAAAGGCGCGTATGGAGGCCTGACGGTCGCCGACACCCGATCCACCTGGCGACCGCGTCTTAATTTGACGATGCGGTGGGCTGTTATCTTTTTAATTGCATTGGCCAATGGAGTCGTCGGCGCACACCCGCTGGCCGTCGATCCAGGTGGCTCCGGATAGATCGGCGTGCAGCAGGTCGGCGAGCGCCAGGTCGGCGCCGGTCAGGTCGGCCCCTCGCAAGATGGCGCGGAAGAAACGGGCTCGGCGCAGGTCGGTGTCGCGCAGGGAGGCCCCGGAGAGGTCCGCCTTGGTGAAGTCGGCTTCGTTCATGTCGGCGCCGGTCAGGTCGGCGCCCTGCATGTCGGCGCTGACAAAGCGGGTGCGGAACCCCTTGGCGCCGCGAAGATCGGCGTCCTTGAGGGTGGCGCGCTGGAACGAGGTATCGCGAAGCGTGGCGTCGCGAAGGTCGGCGCCCGTAAGATTGCGGCCGTCATGGTAGCAGCGGCGCCACTCGACACCCTGCTGGGCCACATCGGTGCAGGCACCCAGGGCCGGCGGCGTTGGCGCCAGGGTCAGCGCGCCGACGAGCGTCAGCAGGGCGAGGGCGGGGTGGGCAAGGGCCGGACGGCCCAGGTGTCGCGGGATGCTCATCACCCACACACGTTAAGACGTCTTGCGCGAGGGGAAAAGGGGTAGTGTGTGTCCGTCTGATGACCGCGGGTGGGTCAACCGCCTCACACGGTGGCAAGAACGTCGACGGCCCGGTGGCAGGCCACCCGCCGTCCCCCGTCGGGGGGTGTCGCGGCGAGACGATCGAGGCTTGGCGATGCGACGGCGCATCGGTCCACGGCCCAGGGGCAGCGGGGACGGTAGACGCAGCCGGGACCATCATCGCCAGCCGCCGCCGGGCGTGTGGGCGATGGCGGCGCGGCTGGATGATGGGGGTGCCGGGTGCGCCCCTCCCAGGCCGCCGAGAAGCGCGGCACGGCGGCCAGCAGCGCCGCCGTGTGGGGATGCGCGGGACGCGCCAGCACGGCATGCGTTGGACCGTCTTCCACGATTCTCCCATGCGTCATGACCATGACCCGGTCGGTCACATGGCGCACCACATCAAGGTCATGACTGATGAACAGCACCGCCAGTCCGTGCCGCTGGCGCAGGTCCAGGATCAGATTGAGCACCTGAGCCTGCACCGAGACGTCAAGCGCCGAGACGGGCTCGTCGGCCACCATCAGGTCGGGGCCGGTGACCAGGGCGCGGGCTATGGCGATGCGCTGGCGCTGGCCGCCCGAGAACTGGTGCGGATACTGGTCCAGCGCCGCCGCATCCAGGCCCACCGCCGCCAGGGCCGCGGCGGCCTGGGCGCGGCGGCCGGTGGGACGCACCTCCGGGGCCAGCCCGGCGAGCGGCTCGGCGACGATTCGGGCGACGGTCCAGCGTGGGTCCAGGGAGCCCATGGGATCCTGGAACACCATTTGAATCCGGCGGCGCAGGCCGCGCAAGGCGGGTCCCGAGGCGGCGTTGATGTCCTGGCCGGCGATGCGCACCACGCCCGCGTCGGGGCGCTCCAGCGCGGTGACCAGCCGCGCCAGGGTGGACTTGCCGCAGCCGGACTCGCCCACCACGCCTAGGCTTTCGCCCGACGCCAGGGTGAGGGACACGTCGTGCAGCGCCACCCGCGCCGGCCGGCGCGCCAGCGGGTGGGGACGAGGCAGCGGGTAGCGGTGCGTCAGGGCGCGCGCGTCCAGCAGGACCGGCGTGTCTTGGCTCATGGTGCCCCATCCTCCGGATCATGGGGATGATGGCAGGCCACCGCCTGGCCGTGGGCGTCGGCGACAAGGGCCGGCGCGATTCGGCAGGCCGTGTCCGACCGGGGGCAGCGGTCGGTGAAGGCGCAGCCGGGGGGGCGGCGGTCGGGTGCTGGCACCACCCCGGGGATAGCCGCCAATGGCGCGCCCGGACGCCCGCGCCCCCGCGGCAGGGCACCCAGGAGGCCGCGCGTATAGGGGTGGTATGGCGCCGCCAGCACCCGCGCGGTCGGCCCGGATTCCACCACCCGGCCGGCGTACATGACGGACAGGCGGGGCGCGGTCTCGGCGATCACCCCCAGGTCGTGGGAGATCATCAGCAACGCCATGTCGCGTTCGTCCACCAGGTCGTTGATCAGATCCAGGATGCGCGCTTGCGTGGCCACATCCAGCGCGGTGGTGGGCTCGTCGGCGATCAGTACCTCTGGTCCGCAGGCGACGGCGATGGCGATCACCACCCGCTGGCGCTGGCCGCCGGACAGTTGGTGGGGATACAGCGTGGGCGGAAACCGGGTCGGATCCAGCCCCACGCGATCGAGCACCGCCCGCGCGTGCTCCCGCGCCTGCCGGCGGGTCAGGCCCAGGTGGCGGCGCGGTCCCTCGGCCACCTGAGACCCGATGGTACGCACCGGGTTGAGCGCGGTCATCGGCTCCTGGAAGACCATGGCCAGCCGGCGACCGCGGATCTGGCGGAGCCGCCGTTCGGGTGCCTCCACCAGGTCCTCGCCGTCCAGCGCCAGTCGTCCGCGCGTCCGCAAGCCGGGCGGCAGCAGGCCGATGGCGGCGAGCGCGGTCAACGACTTGCCGCACCCGCTTTCTCCCACCAGGCCCAGGGAGCCGCCGCGCTCCAGGGTGAGCGTCACGCCGTCCACCAGGGGCAGCGGAGCGCCGTCCGTGCCCGGGGTTTCCACCCGCAGGCCGACGATGTCCAGCAAGGCCATGGCTCACGTGTCTCCGGGACGGGGGCGCAGGCGCGGGTCCAGGCGATCGCGCAAGGCGTCGCCCAGCAGGTTCAGCCCCAGCACCGTGACGACGATCGCCAGCCCGGGCAGCAGCGCCAGGCGCGGTGACAGAAAAAGGAAGGTCTGCGCCTCGTTGAGCATGCGGCCCCAACTGACCTCGGGTGGCCGGCTGCCCAGCCCCAGGTAGCTCAGGCTGGCCTCGGCGAGGATGGCCAGCGCCACCTGGATGGTGCCCTGAACGATCAGCGTGCCGCCGATGTTGGGCAGCACGTGGTCGAGCGAGATGCGCGGCCGCCCGCGCCCGGCCAGCCGCGCCGCCTGGATGAACGGCCGTTTCCAGATGCTCAGGGCCGCCCCCCGGGTGACGCGGGCGAACACCGGGATGTTGAACAGCGCGATGGCCAGGATGGCGTTGACCGCGCCGGGGCCAAGCAGGGCGGTGACCAGCACGGCGGTCAGCAGCACAGGGAAGGCAAAGGCCAGGTCATTGAAGCGCATCACCGCCTCGTCGATCCAGCCGCGCCGGGCGGCGGCCAGCAGGCCCAGGGGCACCCCCACGCCCGCCCCCAGGCCCACGGCCACCAGGGACACGGCGATGGAGACCCGTGCCCCGGCCATCAGCCGGGACAGGGTGTCACGGCCAAAGTGGTCGGTCCCCAGCGGGTGCAGGGCGGACGGGCCTTGCAGACGGTCGGCCATGGTCATGGCGGCGGGATCGTGGGGCGTCCACACCAGCGACAGCGCGGCTGTCATCGCAACGCCGAGGGCTATGGCGGCGCCAAGCCAGCCGCCCACGCCCAGGCGCCAGCCGCTTGGGCGGGTCGCGGGGCCGGCGGCTGGCTCACTCATCGGCCACCCCCGCCCTGCCATGGCGCAAACGCGGGTCGAGCAGGGCGTAGGACACGTCCACCAGGAAATTGACCACGCCCACCGTGGCCGCCAGCAGCACCACCAGGTCCCGCACCACCACAAGGTCGCGCTGGCCGATCGCCTGGAACATCAGCCGGCCGATCCCCGGCAGGGTAAACACGGTTTCGATGATGATGGTCCCGGCGAGCAGAAAGGAGAATTGCAGGCCCATGATGGTGACCAACGGGATCATGGCGTTGCGCAGGCCATGGTGCCAGAGGGCCTCGGCGTGGCTCAGGCCCTTGGCCCGGGCGGTGCGCATGTAGTCCTCGCCCAGCACCTCCAGCACCGCCGACCGGGTTACCCGCGCCAGGATCGCGGCCTGCGGCAGGGCCAGGGCCAGCGCCGGCAGGATCAGCGCCGCCAGGGCTGGGCCGAGGCCGGCCTCCCAGCCTGGAAAGCCGCCCGATGGCAGCCAGCGCAGGCCGACCGCGAAGACCAGCACCAGCAGCAGGCCCAGCCAGAAGTTGGGTACGGCCACCCCCAGCTGGCTCACCCCCATCACGGTGACGTCGGTCGCCCGGCCGCGCCGCGCGGCGGCCAGCACGCCAAGGGGCAGCGCCAGGGCCACCGCGAGGGTCAGCGCCAGCAGCGCCAGCGGCCCGCTGACCGCCAGGCGCGGTCCCAGCAGCGCGGGCACGGGCACGTCATAGGTCAGGCTGTTGGCCATGTGCCCGGTCAACAGGCCACCGACCCAGTTCAGGTAGCGTGCCCAGGCCGGTTGGTCGAGGCCCATGCTCTCGCGCAGGGCCGCCAAGGTGTCCTCGCGCGCGCCCACGCCCAGGATCAGCAACGCGGGATCGCCGGGCAGCACCTCCAGGACGACAAATACGACCAGCGAGGCGGCCCAAAGGGTCAGCACCAGGGCCACCGCGCGCCGGGCCAGGAACCACGCCATGGTCGCGACCGCCATGATTGAGAAGGCTGGGGAGATGCAATCGCTCGGGAGCCGTTTACTCGGCCCAGGACACCCCAGTCACGTCGTTGGCCTGCACCGGGCTGTTCTCCCAGAGGCCGCGCAGGCGCGCGTTCCACACGCCATGCTTGGCAAGCTGGAACAGGAAGCCGTTGACCGCGTCCTCGGCCAGCAGTCGTTGCGCCTGGCCGTAAAGCCTGGCGCGGGCCGGTTCATCCAGGGTCGCCTGGAGGCTGTCCATGACGGCGTTGAAGGCCGGGTTTTCGTAGCCGAAGTAGTAATCGTCGCCGCGCGCGTAGATGCCGATGTCCAGCGGTTCAGTGTGTGAAACGATGGTCAGGTCAAAGTCGTGACCACGAAACACCTGCTCCAGCCACTGCGCCCATTCGACCGGAATGATCCTGGTGCCAATGCCCACCTGGGCCAGATGGGCGGCGACGATCTCGCCGCCGCGCCGGGCGTAGGAGGGTGGCGGCAGGTGAAGCGTCAGGGTCAGGCCGCCCGGGTCGATGCCGGCCTCGGCCAGCAGCGCGCGGGCGCGGGCCGGATCATAGGGGGTCACGCTGGTCAGATCCACATAGGCCGGGTGGTGCGGCGCGAAGTGGCTGCCGATGGGAGTGCCATGGCCGAACATGGCGCCGTCGACGACCGCTTGCCGGTCGATGGCGTGGGCGATGGCCTGGCGGACCCGAATGTCGTCCAGCGGCGCGCGGCGCTGGTTCATGGCCAGGATGGTTTCGCCCTCGGTGGTGCCGATAACCACGGTGAAGCGCGGGTCGGCGTCCAGGGCCGGCAGGCTTTCCGGTGCGGGCATGTTGGCGAAAGCGTCCAGGTCGCCGGCCATCAGCGCGGCCATGGCGGCGGTCGGGTCCGGAATGAACCGGAAGGTGGCCGTTGTCAGCGCCGGGGCCTTGCCCCAATAGTCGGGGTAGGCCTCCAACTCCACGCGATCGCCCTGCACCCAGCGCACGAAGCGGAACGGTCCGGTGCCGACGGGGGCGGTCTTGTTGGTCTCGGCGGTTTCGGGCGCGACCATCACCGCGTCGCCCCAGCCCAGGTTGAAGGGCAGGCGCGCCAGGGGGTGGGAGAGTTCGACGATCAAGGTGTAGCCGTCCAGGGCGACGACGCTGTCAATGGCGGCGAACAGGCCCTTCTGGGCGTTCACGCTGTCCTCGTCCATGGCGCGTTGCAGGCTGTAGGCGGCGTCGTCGGCCGTGAAGGCGGTGCCGTCGTGGAAGGTCACGTCGCGGCGCAGGTGAAAGGTGTAGACGGTGCCGTCCTCGCTGATGTCCCAACGCGCGGCCAGGGCGGGCATCACGGCGCCATCGGGGCCGATGCGCGTCAGGCCCTCGAAAACGTTGGCGTAGACCACCTCGTCGATGGCGCCGGCGGCCCCGGCGGTCGGGTCCAGATGCGGGGGCTCCAGAACCAGGCCCATCACCAGGCTGTCGGGCGGTTCGGCCAGCGCGGACGTGGCGCCGGCCGCGAGGGTGGAGACGCCGATGGCCAAGGCGGCAAGCGTGCTGGCCAGCGCGCGCGCGGGACGGCTCGGCTTGGTCGGACCCATGAGACTTTCCCTTCCGAGACCATTCAGGTGTTGGTGGCGACTGTACGGGTGGGGGGGCGTCACGGCAAGCCGAAGCGATCGCGATAGCTTGTCCGGGGTCCAAGGGACGTGGCCTCGTAGACCCCGCGGGCAATGGCGCGCGCCACGCAATCGGCGGCCGCCAGGCCGCAGCGGGCCAGGGTCACCAGGGGATCGCCACCCCGAGGGTCTGGATCCAGGGGGACGCGGCCGGTGGCCAGCATGAACACCGTGTCGCCATCCAGCGGCGAGTGAACCGGGCGCAGGGCGCGGGCCAGGCCATCCTGGGCCATGATGGCCACCCGCCCGGCCTGGGCCTTGGTGAGCGCCAGGTCCGTGGCCACCGCCACCAGGGTTGTGTTGGCGCGTGCGGGCGGGGCGAACGCGAAGTCCTCGGGGCCGGGGGGCGGCGTGTCGGGGGCGGGGCGGGCCAGCGGTCCCAACTCGTCGCCGACAGCCCAGGGCCAGGCCCAGAACGCCGGGCCGCCGCCCATCAGGGCGCTTCCCTGGCTGTTGACGGCCGCCAGGGCGCCAACGGTGAAGGGCGGATCGTCGGCCGTCGTGCCCGGCATCACCAGAGAGGCGCCGCCAAGACCGCCCTTGAGGTCGCTCGCCGTGGCGCCAAGACCGGCGCCGGCCGTGCCCAGGGCATGGGCGGGACCAGCGGTCAGGGCGTCGGCGCAGGCGGCTTGGCCCAACGCGCGATACGGCGGCGCGTCGCCCCAGTCCTTATCGCCGCCGTTCAGGAGGTCAAACAGGATCGCCGCGGGGACGATGGGCACGATCGCCTCGCCCACCGGAAAGCCAATGCCGCGCGCCGCCAGCCAGGCGGTCACGCCCGAGGCCGCCTCCAGCCCAAAGGCCGATCCGCCGGACAGAACAAGGGCATGGATGGTCTCGACGGTGTTGACAGGGTCCAGGAGGTCGGTCTCGCGGGTGCCCGGTCCACCGCCGCGCTGGTCGACGGCCGCCACCATCGGGGCGTCGGGAAGGATCACCGTGACGCCGCTCCGTATGGCCAGGTCGTCGGCCTGACCGACCCGCAGGCCAGCCACGTCGGTGATCCGGTTGTGCGGTCCGGGATGAGGGGGGGTGCCGGGCATGACCGGCGGTCCGTCGCGCCGCAATGCGGGCATGATCGGTCTCCGGATGGATGTTCACGCGCGCCCATAGGGACATCGACCGCCGCCCCGGGCAAGAGGAATCGGCGCTCTCGGCCCGCGCCCCCGCGCCGCGCGCATCGCTCATGGCGAGAACGAATCCGTCCGTATATTCATTGTGGTTGCGGTGGCACCCGATTTGATAGAGACTTTATACAAAAGGGGGGTGGTGTTGGATGCCTTGAGAGGAACACAACCTCTCGGTGCTGGGGCATCGTCCAGGGGCCGCCCTTCGCCGCCTGACGTGTCGGCCGCTGGCGGCGCAAGAAAGTGCCGGCACGAGACCACGTGCCAAGATAGCCCTGGATCGGATTGACATGCAAAATGCGAACAAGGATGACCTGTTCTCCCGTGAACCGTTATATCGAATGGCCGACCCACCTGAACGGGTGGCAGGGGGGCGGGTGCGGTACGCTGGCGACGCACGGTCATGACGTCCGGGGCGCCGTGCGAGAAACGACGGCGGCGGCGCGGCGACACAACGCAAACCCCAACCCTATGACGTTCGCCCCGATTGGTTGGCACAGTACGTGCTTTACCAAGACCCGTATAAGGTTAGCGGCGTCGAGTAGCGCTCGAGAGTCGAAAGCCGTCTCGCCGCGCAAGAGGTGTCGCGGTACGGCACACGGACCATTTTCGTTCCTTGACCAAAATGGATTTATGCGTGTATCGCCGGTGACCTTCAGTACAGCCTAAAGGAGAGGTCAAGGGACAATGAGGTCGCAAGCAGAGAACAAAACGGCATGGTTGGGTGAACCGATGGCTCGGACTAACCGATAAAGCGGCTATTCAGGCAAATCGCGCCAACACCGTGCACTAAGTGCTTGCGACTGACGGTCGCGTTGCGTTCTAAATGTCGAGGATGGCTGTACCCGGACTTTCCCCGGACCGCCATCCCGGAATCAGGCAAAAGGACATTCCGATATGATGACTTCAGAAGAGTTGCGTGAAGGACGTCGGCGTCGCGCCGCGTCCATCGATGGTCCGGATCCCATCGACATTCACGTTGGTCAGCGTATGCGCTTGCGGCGCACCATGCTG
>JANQGN010000018.1 GCA_028277295.1 Rhodospira sp. | reverse complement strand
AGGGGCGCCGCCGCGCCCTCCAGCGCCGCCAGCGTCCGGTAGAGCAGCAGCAGGCCATCGCCGCTGATCAGCCGCTCGGCCGAGACATGGGGATGGGTGGGCCACAGGTGGCGCAGCAGCCGCGCCTCGGTCTCGTCGGTGGGAGACAGCGTCACATGCCCACCCTCGGTGGCCTGCGGGCGCCAGCCGCCGGCCCCATCGGGCAGCAGCAGCGCCACCCCCAGGCCCGTCCCCGGCCCGATGGCCACGATCGGATAACCGGACGGACCAGCGGCGTCCGGACCGATGGCGACGCTGTCCGCCGGCCCGAGCTCGGGAATGGCCAGGGCATTCGCGGCGAAGTCATTGACGACCGCCAGCCGCTCCAGGCCCAGGGCGTCACGGGCCTCGGCGATGGAAAAGGCCCAGGGGTGGTTGGTCAGGTCGACCGCATCCGCCAGCACCGGGCAGGCGACGGCCCAGGCGCCCCAATCGGGCGGCGCCACGCCGGCGGCGGCGGCCTCGGCCAGCATCACGCGGGCGGCCTCCACCGGGCCGGGATGGTCATCGGTGGACAGGGTGGCGGCGCGCAGCACGGCCCCCGAACCCCTGTCCACCAAAGCGAAGCGGGCGTTGGTGCCGCCGATATCGGCGATCAGGCCGGTCTGGCTCATGGGCGCATGGCCCTCATCGTGGCACGTCCCCTGGTCCTCATCCCACGGCGGCGGCCTGCGCGTGCTGCGGCGTCTCCGCCCCCGACCGCACCGTCAGCGGCGTTGGCATCGCGCGCAACGCCGTCAGGAAGCGTTCCCGCCAGCGTTCCAGGGTGTTTTCCCGGACACGGGCATACATGGCCTGCCAGCGTTCGCGGCGTTCATCAAGCGACATGATGAGCGCCTGATTCAAGGCCGCCGCGACGCCATCGTGGTCGTAGGGGTTGACCAGCAGGGCGGCGTCCAGTTCCCGCGCCGCGCCCGCGAAGCGCGACAGCACCAGCACGCCGGGATAGTTGGGGTCCTGGCTGGCGACGTACTCCTTGGCCACCAGGTTCATGCCATCGCGCAGCGGCGTGACCACGCCGACCCGGGACAGGCGGAAGAAGCCGGCCAGGGTCTCGCGCTGGAAGTTCTTCGTCAGGTAGTGCAACGGCATCCAGTCGAAATCGCCGTAACGACCGTTGATGTAGCCGGCCAGCCCCTCCAGGGTCTCGCGGATGGCCTTGTACTCGGGCACCTCGGAGCGGGACAGGGGCGCGATCTGCATCATCGACACCTGGCCATGATGGTCCGGATAGCTTTCCAGGAAGCGCTCGAAGGAGCGGAAGCGCTCCGGGATGCCCTTGGAGTAGTCCAGCCGGTCCACACCGATCATCAGCGGCCGGTTCCCAAGGCTGCGGTCCAGGCGCCGCGCCGCGCCCTGCTCCACCGCCCGTTCGGCGGCCGCCTCCATCTGCCCGGCTTCGATGCCGATGGGGAACACCTCGGCGCGCACCACCCGCCCGTGGGCCTGCACGGTGTAGTCATCGAGCAACTCGCCCCTGGCCTCGTAATGGATGTAATCGCGGAAGGCGCGCAGGTCGTTCTCGGTCTGGAAGCCAAGCACATCGTAGGCGCAGAGCGATTTTACCAGCAGGTCGTGGCTGGGCAGCGCGAGCAGAACCTCCAGCGCCGGGAACGGCGTGTGGAGGTAAAACCCCATGGGTTGCTCCACGCCTCGCGCCCGCAGTTCCAGCCCCAGGGGGATCAGGTGATAGTCGTGCACCCAGACGTGATCATCGTCGTTGATCAGCGGACGCAGCTTCTCGGCGAACAGGGTGTTGACGCGGCGATAGCCGTTGTAGTTCTCGTGACTGAAATCGGCCAGGTCCAGGCGATAGTGGAACAACGGCCAAAGCGTGCGATTGGCGAATCCGTTATAGTATTCGTTATAGTCCTTACGGCCCAGATCGAGCGTTGCGTAGGTCACCGGCCCAATCCGCGTAATGGTTGGCTCTTCGGCCGTATGGGCCGCCGTGCGCCCGCTCCAGCCAAACCAGATGCCGCCACAACTTTGCAACGCATCACGCAGGGCCACCGCCAGGCCACCGGCGGTCGCGGACTGGGCGTCCGGGACGGCGACCCGGTTGGACACCACCACGAGACGCGACATGACTCCCTCCTCTCCTTGATCATGGCCGGAGGCAACCCCACGCCCGCCGGCCTTCACCTGCGAGAGATATGGGCATCGCGCCCGCCGGACGCCACCCGGCCCGTCCATACCGCGCCGGGCGGCGACGCCGCGACGGCCATGCGCCGGACGCGTCGGGCGTGGCGCCGAGCGATTGAGCCTGGCTACTCGGCGGCCGAGCGGCCCACCTCCTGGGCCGCCCCGTCGGTCAGGCGGAAGGTGATGGCCTCGCCCGCCGACAGGTCCCGCACCTCACCCCGCACACAGATGGTCACCGGCCGCACCCAGCCACTCAGCGCGGCCACGGTCATTTCCTCTTCCTTGAGCACCACGTTCAGCCATCGGCCCAGATAGCGCAGCTTCAGCTTGAGCGTCCCCATGCGGTCGCCGAACACCGGGTCGAAGTGCAACACGCCATTGCGCACGTCCAGGCCGGTGAAGCAGCGCTGGACCAGGTCCACCGTCCCGGCCATGGCGCCCAGATGGATGCCTTCCGGCGTTGTGCCGCCCTGAATGTCGGCGATGTCCGACCGCAAGGCTTGTTCAAACAAGGCCCACGCCTTGTCGGGATGGCTGCGCGCCATGACGGCGGCGTGCACCATATAGGACAACGTGGAGCCGTGTGAGGTGCGCTCCAGGTAGTAATCGATATTGCGCTGCCACTGCTCCTGGGTCAGGGCCTCGTAGCCCAGGCGCTGCAACAGATCCGACAGTTCCTCCCGGGAGAACAGGTAGAACAACATCAGCACGTCGGCCTGCTTGGACAGCTTGTAGCGATTGGGGCTGTCCCCCTCGGCCTCCAGGATACGGTCGAGGCGCTGGATATCGCCATACTTCTTGCGGTACCCGTCCCAGTCGAACTCCTTGAGATTCTCGTAACCCTCGAACTGGCTGATAATGCCATCACCGTGGAAACTGACGGTCATCTTGCGGCTCATGTCGTCCCACAGCGCCAGTTCGCGCTCGTCGAGAAGCAGCTTTTCCATCAACTCGGCGCGATGCGGGGCGTCCAGGCAGGCCAGAACCTGCATGGACGCACTGCACAACCAGGCCACCAGCACATTGGTGTAGGCGTTGTTATTGAGCCCCGGCTCCTCGCTGTCCGGATAGGCCTCGTGATACTCGTCCGGTCCCATCACGTGGTGGATCTCGTAGCGCCCGGTCTGACCGTTCAGGTTCGCCAGGGATGCGAAGAAGCGGGTGACCTCCAGGATCAGTTCGGCGCCGCGCAACTCAAGGAAGTGCTCAGACCCGGTGATCTGGAAGTGACGCCACGCATTGTAGGCGATGGCCAGGCTCACGTGCCGCTGGATGCAACTGTTGTCGGGCACCCAGCGCCCGGACCGCGGATTGAGGTGCACCTTCTGGCTTTCCTCGCGTCCGTCGCTGCCCGATTGCCAGGGGAACATGGCGCCCTTCAGGCCCTCGTCGGCGGCGGCCTCGCGGGCCTTGGGCAACCGCAAATGCCGGTAGCGCAGGCAGGAGCGGCTGATCGCCGGCAGCCGGTAATTCAGGAACGGCAGGATGAACAGTTCGTCCCAGAACACGTGACCGCGATACGCCTCGCCATGCCAGCCGCGCGCCGGGACGCCCACGTCGAGGTTGATCGTGTTGGGCGACAGGGTTTGCAGGAGGTGGAAGATATGCAGGCGCAGGATCATCTGCGTCTCGGCGTCGCCGTCCAGGGCAATGTCGCAGCGGTCCCAGAGCTGGCGCCAGACCCGCTCATGCTCCTGGCGCAGGCGACTGAAGGCGGGGGCATGGGCGGCGGCCTCGCGGGCGGCGATGCCGGGCTCGGAAATGGCCGTGTCGCGCGAGGTGAACAGCGCCGCCAGCTTCTCCACCACCATCGTCTCGCCGTGGCCCACCGTGCAATGGATGTCCTGCTGGACGTAGCCTTCCTCGTGCACGCTCTCGGCCCGGGCCTCGAAGGCATGGGGATTGGACACCACCCGGGTGCGCGCCGCCTGGGCCACGCGCAGGCGGGACTGCTTGGTCTCGACCAGAAGATGCAACAGCGCCTCCCCGCCGTCGCGCGCCTGGTAGGTGCCGGCGGCCAGGGGCGTCAGGTGGGAGCTGTTGAGGTCCCGGTAGCGCTTCACCCCGGCGTTGATCACCCGCCCATCCAGGGCCGAACGCACCTGCACCGAGCCGGACCAGTTGTGCGCGGTCAGTGACAGGTCGATGCCGGCCAGATGCATGTCGGCCATGCTGACCAGGCGCCGGGTGATCAGTGTGCTCTCGCGCCCCGCCTTGTCGCGAAAGCGGACCGTGACCTCCAGCACACCCCGGAACAGATCCAGGGACTGCTGGAACGACAGCACATCGACGGCCTGGATATTGAACCAGTCGCCGTCGGCGATGCGGAACGTCAGCGCCGACCAGTTGGGCAGGTTGACCAGGTCCTCATTCTCGATCACCCGACCGGCGACTTCGGTCGGCGCCCGATTGTAACCGCCCGACAGATAGGTGGCTGGGTAGTGCGCCTTGTCGGCCATCACCCAGCAGAAGGCGCCCCGGCTGACGAAATAGCCGTTGCCGGTGGCGCACAGGGCCTCTCTCAGGCCCTGCCGTTCGGGGTCGAAGCGGTCGTAGACCAGGGACCAGTCGGTCATGGACGGCATTCCTTTCCAGTTGGGCGGGGGCGCGCGGCCGGCGGGCGCGTTCGGCGAGGAAACAAGGCGGGCCAGAAACGCAGAGACTGACTTTCAAAAAATAGGGGCTCGCAAGCTATCATCGCATGGCGGCTGCCCATCAATCCATGGCGGACGCCATGCCCCTGGACCCCTGGATCGCGTCGATGCTCCGCGCCGGGCAATGACGCGGCCCGTGTCATCGATCCTCGACCGGCCCACGGTCACCCGGTCATGACCGGATCAGACCGTCAGGGCGTCAGGGCGTCAGACGGCGGAGCAACTCCAGCACCTGACCAGGATCATCCACACGGAAGTCAGCCGCCGACACCCGGCCGTCGTCGCCATCGCTGGCGGGCGCCGCCAGGACGCCCACGCCTCCGAGACCGTGGAGGGCGTGGAAGGCGTCCTCGTCGGTGACATCGTCGCCGAAGAACATGGGCCGGTGGCCGGCGTCGTCCAGCTTCAGGGTGGACAGCAGATGCGCCACCGCCTTGCCCTTGTCCCAGTCGATGGCCGGC
>JANQGN010000745.1 GCA_028277295.1 Rhodospira sp. | reverse complement strand
AAAAAGGGAACGTCCTCATCCTGAGCGTCCGCGGGACGCGAAGGATCTCCCTCGGACCCATGGACCCTTACAGACCGGTCATCCGAGGTCGGAGCCCTGGCCAACTTTACCTTTAATTGCCATTAGAAACCGTTGTGTGGTAAGAGTGTCAATCCGGCCGGGTGGGATTGTAAGCGTAAAAGGACGTGAGGTCTTTCCATACAGCATTCGCCCGATGCGTGTCCCGAGACGAAAAAAAAGCCGGCACGTCTGCAGCGAAGGTTCACGTCGGATTGTGCTTCGACGGCAGGCACGGTGGGCTGAGAGGCTTGTGATCACAATCAACACGGAGGTTGGGGATCGGTCATGCCACGGGCACGTCAATCGCGGAGCGTGGGGCTTAAGGGACGCCATCTTCTGAACGGGTTAGACGTCAGGTCGACCGATGAGGTCTTCGGAATCGCCTACTCGATCCTGACGTGGAGCGGCGTCTTCAAAGGCGTCAGTATTAGCCCGTCATCCTGGGCAAAAACAATTTCCAAGGGTATTGAAGACGGTCACGCGATGACATTCATCATTGATCAGGCAAATAATGAGTTTGCAACGACAGGCATGGGCGATAAATGGGTGTTTGACGACGAATTGGACTTGGACGAGGATTATTGGGCCCGTACAACACAAAATGCAACGACGGATGTTTACTACACGGCTGGCGCCGGTCTTGTAGAAAAATTCAAAGAAGTTCAGGAAGAACTTAAAAACACCAAGGCAACCTATGCTATCATAACGCCAAACACGCCGCTCACGCCACGTTATGAAAACTGTGTAAGCTCTAGCCATTACGTTGTTTACAAGATGGGACTGGGGTATTGGGCCTCCACCAAAGGCTGGTGGATTCCCTCGATGCGGAATTATCTGACATGGGCCGCGACCAAGGCATCATCCTGGAAATACAAAAGGTTCGACAGTTGCAATACGCATTTTCCGGAAGATTTCTTCAACTAGTATCCGCAGCCACTCTCGATGACCGTTGGGGTCGCTCCCCGCGGGCGACAGGTGACGGAGGGCGGAGCGCCCCGACAGGTCGTCATCGGCGAGCCTCCGTCGCCGGGCGCAGGCGATCGGGCAAGGTGGTCAACGTCTCCAACTCCGCCGCCGGCCGGCCGGGCAGGCGTTCCACTGGCCGGTTCTGGCGGTTCACCCATAAAGCCTGATACCCGAAGGTGGCGGCGCCCGCCACATCCCAGCCGTTCGAGGACACAAAGGCCACGTGGCACGGCTCGGTGGCGAAGCGGCGGCAGCCAAGGGCATAGGCCTCGGCCGCCGGTTTGAAGCGCCGCACGGTATCCACCGACAGCGCGTCGTCCAGAAGATCCGTGAGGCCGGCGCTGGAAACGGCGGCATCAAGCATGTCAGGGCTGCCATTGGACAGAATGGCGGTGGCGATGCCGTTGTCACGCAGGACCGCCAGCGTTTCGGTAACCTCGGGATAGGCATCGAGGGTCATGTACAGGTCCATCAGCTGGTCGGTGAGGCCCGGCCGTGGCACGAGGCCCAGGCTTGCGAAGGCGAAGTCCAGGGCCTCGGCGGTCACGATGCGGAAACTCACGTAGCGGTCCATGAGGTTGCGCAACCACGTGTACTCGAGCTGGCGCACCCGCCAGACCTCCGCCAGGTCCGCCCAGTCAGGCCCGATTTCATCCGCCATGCGCCGCGCCGCTGACGTCACGTCGAACAACGTTCCGTAGGCATCGAACAGGCAGGCGACGACCGGGCGAACAGCGGCCTCGTCGGTCGAGATGGCGGATGGCGTGACCATGCGACGATCTCCTTTAAGCGCGGGTCTCCCTTGGGCGGTCGACGGGCGTCAGCGCCGAAGGTCGGCGTTCAACGAGCCCGCGGCGGTCGCCTGGCCCAGGCGGTGCCGGTAGACCTGGGTTCCTTCCAGCACCCGTTGAACATAGTTGCGGGTCTCCCGGAAGGGAATCCGCTCGATCCAGTCGATCACATCCTCCGTGGTCATGCGTTGGGGGTCGCCGTTCCGCGAACGCCAGGTGCGGGCGCGATGCGGTCCGGCGTTGTAGCCGGCGATGGCCAGCACATAGGAGCCTTGGAACGCCTCCAGGAGCCCCGCGAAATAGGCGGTGCCGAACCGCACGTTGGTGCTCGGGTTATCAGTCAGTGACGCCAGCGAAAACGGTTCCTCAAGCCTGGCGGCAACCTGGCGGGCCGTGCGCGGCATCAACTGCATGAGGCCCCGCGCGCCAACACGGCTGATCGCCTTTGTGTTGAAGTTGCTTTCCTGTCGAATCAGGGCCAGCAGCAGCGCCAGTTCAGGGTGGGGGCCCGTGCTGGGCGCCTGCCTCAAGGCCCTGACCACCGTGTCCGGCGCCGGATAGCCGGCGCGCGGCAGCATGGTTCCGGCGAGGGCGGCCCGGCGGGCAAAGAACACAGCCATGTCGGGCCGGCTGGTCTCGGCAAGGGCGTCCGCCACAAGCACCCGGAAACCTGGCGTGGCCCGCGCGTCGTTCAGGGCCAGGGCGAAAGGCAGGGCCAGATCGGCGCGTCCGACCCGGTCCATGAGCTGGATCACGCGTAGCCGCTCGTCGGCGGCGAAGCGGCGGCGATCAAGGTCGGTGACGGGAGGCCGGGTTTCGAAGTGGGCGGCCAGGGACTCGCCCATCGCTTCAATGGCCAACTGACCATAGAAGGTCTCGGCGTGCTCGGCGGCGCGTCGATACCAGGTGGCCGCCGCCTCCCGCCGCCCGAGGGCCTGGGCGGCGCGGCCAGCCCAATAGGCGGCCCGCGACAGGCTTTGGGGATAGGACACGCCGGCGTGCATGGTCTCGAAATGGCCGAGAGCCCTGGCCGGCTGGTTCAAGGCCCTGAGGGCCACCCAGCCAGCCAGCCATTCGCCCGTGGCGAAGGCGATGCCATTCACATGGCCGTGCCCGGCGGCGATGCGGTAGGCCAGGCTGGTCTTGCGCTGATCCAAGGCGTCACGCGCCAGGATGGCGCGCTCGCGCGCCCAGGCGTCCGGATCGCCCTGGTTGGCGGCGGGGTGGAACAGCAGGTCTACGGCGCGGTCGAACAGATCGTGCTTGCGGCGCCAGACCATGCGGTCGAACACCAGGCCCGGGTCGTCCCGCAGGGCGGCCGGCACCCGCTCGATGGCGCCGTCCACGCCTGGCTTGTCGCGAATCAACAGGATCCGCGCCTCGGCCAGACGCCGCTGTCCCACGGACACCAACGGATACATCCGCTGGGCCTCGGTCAAGCGCTGGTCCCAGATCAGCGAAGACAGGCGCCGTTCATGATCCTGTGTACGAAGAAAATTCCGAAAGGCGTTGAAAAATTTCTGTTGTTCTGCCTTGGAAAAGCGCCCATCGATCCACGCTGTGCGGGCCGCGTCGCGGGCATCCGCGTTGCCGCCGACCGCCACCAGGGTCCGGGTCCGAGCCACCAGGCCGTCGGTGGTCAGCGGCGGATGGCGGTCGAACCAGGCCAACAGCCGGCGCGGATCCTCGCGGCCCGTCAGGGCTCGCTCAGCGGCGCGTCGCAGGGCGTGCCGATGTGGCCAGTCCGCGTTGGTCTCGATGAAGCGGGCAATGCGCTCGAACGTGCCGAGGCCCTCCTTCAAGCGCATCCATTGAATCAGGGTACGTGCGAGCGGGTCATCGAGGCCGCTGGCGGCCGCCATGGCCGCGTCGAAGTCCCGCCGATCGAGGGCATCAAGGGCCTGTCGCAGACGAAGCTCGTCCGGCGAGGACTGCGCGCACGCCACGGCTGGCGCGAGCGTGACGGCCAGCAGCAGCAGGAGGAGCGCCACGCCCCGGGCGAGGCGGCGGCCGAGGCCCAGACCCGTCCGGGTACCAGGACCACCAAACGAACGCGCGCATGGGCACAGGACGGACATGGGGTTCTCCTCGACTAGGGCCTGTTGACAATAGGGGCGCGGTCACGGCGGGCCGGGGTGTTTCGCTGGCAAGGAGCGGATGGCGCCGTTTGGCAGGCCCCACACAAGCCATGCGCGACACCGTCCAGCGGGACACCCCGGCCCGTCCCCCAATCTGTTCTTATGGGGGGATGGGACGAAAACGGCCCGGGATGGCGTCGCTCGTCCTCGACTATGCGCGGCATGTCCGTCGTCCTCGCTCCTGATCTCGAACCGTTTTCGTCTCAACCGTGGCCGCGTCCCGAATGTC
>JANQGN010000736.1 GCA_028277295.1 Rhodospira sp. | reverse complement strand
GAGGCCCTTAAAAAGTGAAAGTCCTCATCCTGAGCGTCCGCGGGACGCGAAGGATCTCCCTCGGACCCATGGACCCTTACAGACCGGTCATCCGAGTTCAGAGCCCTGCACCCGGTCCGCGTCACGTGGCCCGGTCAAGCAAGCTGGCGTCCCCATAGCTGTAGAATCGATAGCCCGAGGCGATGGCGTGGGCATAGGCGGCGCTCATGGTGTCCAGGCCCGCGAAGGCCGAGACCAGCATGAACAGCGTGCTGCGGGGCAGGTGGAAGTTAGTCAACAGCCGATCCACGACCCGGAAGCGGTAGCCCGGCGTGATGAACAAGGTGGTTCCGCCCTGAAACGGCCGCAGGGTGCCGTTGGTGTCGGCGGCGCTTTCCAGGAGGCGCAGCGCCGTGGTGCCCACGGCGACGACGCGTCCGCCGCGCGCCCGGGTCTCGTTCACGGCGCGGGCGGCGGTGGCGGTGACCACGCCGTCCTCGCGGTGCATCACGTGGTCTTCGGTGTCGTCGGTCTTCACCGGCAGGAAGGTGCCGGCGCCCACATGCAGCGTCACCGTCGCGCGCCCAATCCCGCGCGCGTCCAGGGCCGCGAACAGGCGCTCGGTCAGGTGCAGGCCGGCGGTGGGCGCGGCCACGGCCCCATCAGCGCGGGCGTAGACGGTCTGGTAGTCGGCGCGGTCGCGGGCGTCGTCGGGGCGCTTGATGTAGGGCGGCAGGGGAACATGCCCATGGACCTCCAGCGCCTGGATCAGGGCCATGCCGCCGCGATCGAATCGCACGGTGACCTGGCCGCCGCCCTCTCCCTTGGCGACGCATTCGGCCTGGAAGCCGTCGTCGGCCAAATCCACCCTCACCCCGGGGCGCAGCTTGCGGGCCGGCCGGGCGAAGGCCTCCCAGGTGTCGTCCGCGGTGCGCCGATGCAACATCAGCTCCATTGTGCCCGCCCCGACGCGCCCGAACAGGCGCGCGGGAATCACCCGCGTGTCGTTGAGAACCACCAGGTCGCCGGGATCCAGCAGGTCCGGCAGGTCGCGCACGTGTCGATCAGTCAGGGCGCAGCTCTCGCCCACGCACAGCAATCGGGCGGCATCACGCGGCTCCACGGGGCGGTCGGCGATCCGGTCCCTGGGCAAATCGAAATCAAACAGGTCCACGCGCATGAGCGGCCGTCGTCCGGAAGGTGATCGGGACCCGGACCTTGCGTCAGTCCCGCGCGCGGGTCCAGTCATAGCGCTCGGCAAGGGCGACGACGGCCCGCACCGGCGGCGAGAAGCGGCGGCCGGCCACCGTCACCAGGCTGATGGTGCGCGCGACGCTCGGCTCGACCAGGGGCCGGGTGTGGATCCCGGGCATGATGGGCAAGAACTCCGGCATGATCGCGCAGCCCATGCCGGCGAGAATCATGGCCTGGATCCAATCCTCGCGCTCGCTCTCATAGCGAATGCGCAGATCCAGGTCGTCTGTGTTGGGATGCAGGGCGGCCATGTACTCCGGGTATTCGCAGTTGGCGCGGTTCAGATAGTCCTCGCCGTTCAGCGCCGTCAGCGGCACGCGGTCCAGAGCCGCGAATCGGTGACAATCCGAAAAGCCGACCACATAGCTCTCGGTGTACAACGAGCGGGCATCCAGCCTGGCCGGGTAAGCGGGCAGGGCGAGCAATGCCAAGTCCAGGTCGCCTTGCTGCATCTGATCGAGGATGTAGTCGCCCGGTCCCTCACGCAGGCTGATTTCGATGGTCGGGATCTCGCGCTCCAGGCTCTGGAAGAACCCGATCAGGCGGCGCGGCCCGATGGTGCACATCACCCCCAGGGCGAGCGGCGCCTTCTCCAGCCGTTGAAAGCTCTGCGCCTCTACGCGGGCGGCGCTGCTGGCCGCCATGACCGCCTCGAGATGCGGTTTCATCAGGTGGCCCAGATCGGTGAGGTGGGTACGGGTGCGCTCGCGGCGGAACAACTGGCCGCCCAGTTCTTCTTCCAGCTTGCGGATGGCCTTGGTCAGGGCGGGTTGGGAGACATGACAGATCTCGGCGGCGCGGGTGAAATTCAGGCAGTCGACCAGCGCCAGGAAGTAACGAACCTGATGCATTTCCATGGGGTCGGCCTCACCAGATCAGCGGAGCGAGGCGGCATCGCCGGCCGCCCGTCCCCCCATCACGGGCCCGGGTCTACGCGCCGACAGGACGCCCGGGCGCCGGCCGGCGCGGGTCGGCCTTGCGCCACAGGCGCGGCAGGCCGTGGATGTCCTCGCCCGGAAACAGATAGGGTCGGAACTCCAGCACGAAACCAAGCTGCGTCAGGGTG
>JANQGN010000706.1 GCA_028277295.1 Rhodospira sp. | reverse complement strand
ATGAAGGCGCCGCCCTTGCCGGGATTGATCAACTGGATCTTCAGCACCGACCAGGTGCGGCCCTGGTGATCCAGGACCATCCCGGGACGGATGGTGTTGGCATTGATTTTCATGTCGGGGTCCCTTCGAATGCGGCCGGACCCTAGCAGGTTGCCCCAGCCCTGGCAACCGCCCGGGGCAGACCGGTCAACCCCCTGACAGGACACGAAAACCCATGACCGAAACCGGTGCCGCGCCGTCGCCCCAAGCGCTTCCCTGGTGGCATCCCACGGCGTTCGCCGACCGCCGCCCCCTGTTGGCCGTGCGCGCCAGCGTGGTCGCCGCCGTGCGCGCCTTCTTCTGCGAGCGCGGCGCCCTGGAGGTGGAGACCCCGGTCCTGCAGGTCTCTCCGGGACTGGAGCCCCACCTCAAGGCGTTCCCGACCGCCTGGACACCGCCGGACGGCCGGCCGCCGGTGCCGCTCTACCTGCACACCTCGCCCGAGTTCGCCATGAAGAAGCTGCTGGTCGCCGGGTTGCCCAGCCTGTTCCAGATGGCGCGGGTGTTCCGGGACGGCGAGCGCTCCGCCACCCATCATCCGGAGTTCACCATGCTGGAATGGTACCGGGCCGGGGCCAGCTACACGGACCTGATGGACGAAACCGAAGCGCTGGTGGCCGTCTGCCAGGTGGCCGCCGGTGGCGATCCCCTGCGGTGGACCGGCGGCCTGGCCGACGCCCGCCAGCCCTGGCAGCGGCTGACGGTGGCCGAGGCGATGGCCACGCATGCGGGCGTCGACCTGATGGCCTGCCTGCCGCCGGACCCGGACCGCGACCCGAACCCGGCGCCGCTGACCGTCGAGGCACGGCGACTGGGCCTGACGGTGGGCGATGGCGACCGTTTCGACGACGTCTTTTTCCGGATTTTCCTGGAGCACGTGGAGCCACGCCTCGGCTTCGGCGTGCCGACCATCCTCTATGATTACCCAGTGTGCATGGCCGCCCTGTCGCGGCCCAAGGCGGCCGACCCGCGCCTGGCCGAGCGCTTCGAGGTCTATGTCTGTGGCCTGGAGCTGGCCAATGCCTTCGGGGAGCTGACCGACCCCGTGGAGCAGCGCGCCCGCTTCGAGGCCGACATGAACCTGAAGGCGCGGCTGTACGGTGAGCGCTACCCCATCGACGAGGACTTCCTCGGCGCCCTCGCCCATGGTTTACCCGCTTGCGCCGGCATCGCCCTGGGCCTCGACCGCCTGGTCATGCTCTGTGCCGGCGCCCGGCGCATCGAGGATGTGCTGTGGGCGCCGGTGGTGGATCGCCCCGGATGATCCGTCCGTGGGCGGACCCTGGTAACGCCAAGGGAGTGGTCCAATGAAACGGTTCTTGGGGGGAGTCCTGCTTGGCGCCATCGGCGGCGCCATCATGGCTGGCGGTCTTGTCGGCCTGGTGGTGGTGTACCAGGTCGTGATGCGCGCCGACGCCGAAGGCGTGCTGGAAGCCGTGCGAGCCTCCCTGAGGCTGCACCGGTCGGCCGGTGCCCTGGCCTGCGCGGGGCCGGACGACTACGCCGCCGCCGCCCGCCAACAGGGGTGGGAGACCACCGCCATCCCCCTGGAGGACGTCCCCTCCTGGATCGTGGACGAGGACCGCGTCGGCGCGGTGCTTGAGGTGACGGGGATGCCCCTGATTCCCTTCGCCAAGGACGACACGGTCCTGTTGTACTTCGACCACGCCGGTTGCGTCATGGATGGATAGGGATACGGCCGAGGCGGGGCGCCCGCGTCGCCCCTACCCCGTCGCGCCGAGGCCGGCGGCGATGGCGTTGACGGTTTGCAACAACGACGGCAGGCGGGTTTCCGCCTGGTGCTGCTTGCCGGCGGTCTTCAGCGCCCGCCAGTCGCGCAACAGGGCGATCTGCTGGCGGTGCAAGGGCTCCAGGGCCGGTGCCCGCAAGGCCAGGGCGCGGGCCACGCGCGGCCGGGTCATCGCCAGCGGCCCCTGATAGATGGCCTCCAGACCGGCGCGGGTGCGCTCGTACTCCTCCAGGATCAGGCCCAGCACCCGGCCGCGAACCTCGGCGTCGTCCACAAGGTCGGCGTAGCGGCGCATGATCTCGGCGTCGGCCGAGGCCCAGGCGGTGGCCGCGTTGCTGATCAAGTAGTGCAGCGGCGGCCATTTAACGGCGCGCTTGGTCTCGGCGAGGCGCTCGAAGGCGTCCGGATCATCGGCGCGCAGGGTCTCCAGCGCCGTGCCCACGCCGAACCAGCCCGACACAAGGAAGCGCGCCTGGCTCCAGGCGAACACCCAGGGGATGGCGCGCAGGTCCTCCAGGGTGCGCCGGCCGGTGCGCCGGGCCGGACGCGAGCCGATGCGGCTGGACTCGATCACATCGATGGGCGTGGCCTTGGCGTAGAAGGTCATGAAGCCCTCGGAGTCCAGAAGCTGCCGATAGCGCACCCGGCTGACCTCGGCCAGGCGGTCCATGACCGGGCCGAGGCCGTGGTCGGGCACACCGCCGCGCCGATCGCGCAGGGTGGAATTCAGGGCACCGGCCGCCAGCAGTTCCAGGTTGTGCGACGCGGTGGGAATGTTGGCGTACTTCTGGGAGATGGTCTCGCCCTGCTCGGTCAGCCGCAGGTCGCCAACGATGGCGCCGGGGGGCTGAGCGCGCACGAAGCGGTGGGTGGGGCCCGACCCCCGGCTGATGGTGCCGCCGCGCCCGTGGAAGAAGCGGATGCGCACACCGTGACGCCGGCCGACCTCGGCCATGGCCGCCTGGGCGCGGTTCAAGCCCCATTGACTGGCCATCAGGCCGCCATCCTTGCCGCTGTCGCTGTAGCCGACCATCACCTGTTGGACCAGGTCGGCGCCGCCGCTTTCGGCGCGCTGGCGCTCCAGGCTGGCGCGAGTCACCGGATGGGACAGGTAGGCATCGAGGATGGCGGCGCCGTGGGCCAGGTCCTCGATGGTCTCGAACAGCGGCACCACCGGCAGGCGGCACGCGGCCGGCTCGCCCGGATGCACATGCAGGAGGCCGGCCTCCCGGGCCAGCAGGGTGATCGCCAGCAGGTCCGACAGCCCCCGCGTCATGCTGACAATCAGCGAACCCAGGCCGTCGGTGCCGCGCTCGCGCACGCGCTCGGCAACCACCCGCAGGCAGCCCAACACGCTGGCCGCCTCGGGACCGGCGTCCTCGCCGTCGTGCACGAATGGGCGGGGCGAGGCCAGCTCGGTCCCCAGGAAGGCGATGCGCCGCTCCTCGTCCCAGGAGGGAAAGTCGGCGCCGCCCGCGATGCCCGCGGCGACCAGGAGCTGCGACAGGGCGCGATCATGGAAGGCGCTGTTCTGACGGATGTCCAGCACCGCCAGGTGGAACCCGAAGGACCGCACCAGGGTACGCACGGCCGCCACGTCCCGCGACGCCAGCCGGCGCGCGCCGACCGCCACCAGGGTATCGCCCACCAGGTCCACGTCGGCCAGCATCTCGTCGGCGGACCGGTAGTGGCCCTCGGGCACCGGTCCGGCGGCCGGCGGCAGGGCGGCGATCATCAGATTGATCAACTGCCGCCAGGGCTCGCCCGGATTGCGCGATCGCGCCGCCGAACCCACCTCGCCCAGCCCCTCCGACAGCGCCTGGATGCGGGTCATCAGGGCTGGCGGCGCCGGCTGGCGCGACACCGTCAGGGACAGGCCGGCGGCCAGTTTCTCCAGCCGCAGGCGCAGGTTCTCCAACGCCGTGGCGGCCAGTTGCTCCAGCGCCCAGGCGGTCATGCGTGGCGTCACCAGGGGATGGCCGTCGCGATCGCCCCCCACCCAGGTCCCGAAGCTGATGCGGGGCCGGCGGGTGGGATCGTCGAGCAACGCCGGATCGAAACCGACGCGCGTCCAGGCGGTGCGCAACCGCCGCTCCAGCCACGGCAGCACCTGCGGAAACATGGTCCCCAGGAAGTACAGCACGATGCCCAGTTCGCCCTCGACGGTGGGCTTTTCCAGCAGGATCTCGCCGGTTCGCCACAACCGTTCGAGCGCCGCCTTGGTCTCGTCGCGAAGCGCGGCGCGCTCGCCCGGGGTCCACATCTGGTTTTCGTTGTCCACCAGCAGGCGGTAAATCGCGCGGTGATGATGCAGCACGCTGGCCCGCTTGGCCTCGGTGGGATGGGCGGTGAGCACCGGCTCCACCCGGATATCGCCCAGCGCCCCGGCGATCTCCTCGGCCGTCCAGCCGTCGGCCGCCAGGCGCACCAGCACCTGCTCCCAGGACCCCGAATCGGCCTCCAGGGCGCCGCCGGTTTCCACCTGGCGGCGGGTCTGAGCCAGCGCGTTTTCCTCGGCCTGCTGAAGCAGCTGGAAGGCAATGGACCGGGCCTCGACACAGCGCGTCACCAGCGGATCGTTGGGGTCCTCCGGCCAGGCGTTGGCGCCGTCGGGGGCACCATCGGGGGCGCCATCGGGATCGGTGGCCACGAGGGCCGTGGGCGTGCGCGGCCAGGGCAGACGCTCGGCCACGGGCGCCTCGCCAATGTCGCTCAGCACCTCGGCGAAAGCATCCATAAGGTGCCGCAAGTCGCTATCGACCTTGGGCAGCGCGGCGTCGTCGGTCAGACGCGAGGTCAGTCGGGCGGTGTTGGTGGCGGGCATGTTGGGCCTCTTCGCATCCGAGGGAAGGCGGACCGACGGTCCGGACCGGGGGACGACGCGGCGGCGGAGGATGGGGCGTGACGTAGATGATCGGCAGGGTAGCGATTTTTGGGTGTGACGCAACGCCGGTGAGAAAGAAGCCAGGGCTCCGAACTCGGATGGACGATCATTTAAGAAGCGCCTTCCGAGAGGACCGGAGCACGCGATGGAGATCCTTCGGTCGTTTCACTCCCTCAGGATGAGGTTGTTTTAAATGGATAATCCTCATCCTGATCACCTAAAAGGCGCGAAGGATCTCCATCGGAGGCCCGTGACCCTCGCCCTTGTTAACCTGAGCCTGTTGCCCTGAGGAAGAAGCCTGCGTGACGGTCCGGGGGCAGGCGTCCCGTCACCACATGCGATCGCCGGCAGGGGCCATGTCCTAGTTCCGCTGCCCCTGGCCCAACTGGCGCATGACCGTCTCCAGGCGCTTGGCGATGGTGTGGCTCACGACCGCGCCCACCTGGGGGTTGTCCTTGATCAGTTGCACGAACACCTCCCCCGAGATGCGCAGCACCTCCAGGGGTCCCTTGGCGCGCACGGTGGCGGTACGTGGCGCCTCGCACAGCAGCGACAGTTCGCCCACCAGGTCGCCGGCGCCCCGTTCGGCGATGATTTTCTCGCCGACGCCGGTCTCCAGCACCACCTGGGCGGTGCCCTCGACGATCACATAGGCCACGTCGCCCGGCTCGTCCTGCCGCATGACCACCTCGCCGTCGCGGTAGACAACGCGGGCACTGGCGAAGGCCAGCAGCTTAAGCGTGGACAGGTCGAGACCGGCGAAGAACGCCAGCCGCCGGAGCAACGCCGCCTCGCCGGCGATGGCCGATGCCTCGGTTTCGTCGGCCGCCGGTGCCGCCGCGCGACCCGGCTCGGGAAGGGCCGCCGGCGGTTCGGCCATCTCCGCCGTCGCGATCACCTTGCCATCCGCCACCCGCCAGACAGCATCGAAGGCCATGGCGGGGTCGGGCGGCTCCCCGGCGGCCCAGACCAGCGCCCGGCCCGCCATCTCGGCGCGCACGCCCTGGGCGAGGGCCCGGCGGGCGGTGCTGTCCAGAGCACCCGTGGCGCCGTTGACCACCAGGACGCCAGGCCGCTTCATCAGCGCCCGGGCCATCACCAGCTTCTGCCGCTGGGCCGCCGACAGGCGGCGCCCGGCGACGCCAACCTCGGTGCCCAGCCCCAGGTCGATGAGCATGCCGGCCAGCCCCTGGGCCTCCAGCACCCGTGTCAGCACCTCGGCGACGCGCTCCTCGCCGTCGGGACGATCCACGGCCACGCGCCCGAACAGCACGTTCACGCGCACGGAGGCCGCGGGGTTGTAGGCGGCCGGATCGAGACCATGGAGGTGGATACCGCTGGTTGGGGTCGCGTCCGCCAGGATGGCCTGAACCGTGGGGCGCGCGGCGACGATACGCCGCTGCAACGCCTCGCCGATGAGACCCAGACGATGGCGAGCGGGCGTCAGGTCCAGGGTCAGGCCGCGCAGGGCGTCCTGGTTGCCTTCGGACAAGGCCGCCGGCCCCTTGGCCTTGGCCAGCCGCAGAATTCGCTGGTAGTCGTCCAGGGCGGCGGCATCGAAGAAGGCGAAGCGGTCGAAAAACTCGTGCCCGGGCGGCAGGTCGCGGAACAACTCCACCATGCGCTGGGCCAGGTGCAGGCCGATGTCCAGGAACTCGTCCCACAGCCCCACCCGTTTCAGCGCCTCGCGGAAGGCCGGCTGCGCGGCCAGAGGCGCCCCACCGACGGCGCCCTGGCCGCCACAGGTCAGCCCAAACACCAGGTTCTCGGCCACGTTAGCGCTGCGGTTGTAGCGGTGGGGGTCGAACCGCTCCACGCGGTCCCCCAGGCCGGCCGCCTCAAGCTCCTGGGCGAATCGGGCGCGGGCCTCCAGAAGGGACTGGGCCAGGTCCGGCCGGGCGTTCGGGTCGATCACGGCCCGCAGGCCCAGGGAAACAACATCGTCGGCCAGGCCGACGCGGTCCAGCACCCGCCGAACCCGGACCTCCAGCGGTTCACCGCCGCCACCCTCGGCGCGGGAGATGTCGCCCCAGGCGCCGTCCTCCCGCTCCAACGCGTTGCCGCTGAGCTCCGCCTCGCGCCGCTCGGTCCCGTCGCGCCAGCCAGCGGCGCCATCGAGGGGCACCCGCTTCAGGCCGTAGTGCAGGGCCTCGCCCAGGGTGCCAGCGCGAAGATAGGAGTCCTGGTCCACGTAGGCCACCCAGCGTCCCAGCACCGATGGCGGCAGGGTGTCGAGCGCCTGGCCGTCCAGGGTCACCTGGCCGCGCGACAGTGGCAGCAGTCCCGCCAGCACCTGCGCCAACTCCGGCCGGCCGCTGCCGGAATGGCCCAGAAGGGCGACGTGTTGATCCAGTGTCAGCGTCAGCGTAGCGCCATCAAGGGGGCGGGTACCATCCTCGTATTCCACCACGCCCGCGTTGAGCGACAGCCGGCTCCTGGGCGTCGGCTCGACAGGGACCAGGCTGGACGTGGACGCGGGAGAGGTCGCGCCTGGAGACGCACCCGGGGCCGGCGCCGGCTGGGTGCGGATGGTGGGCAGCATGCCATTCGGCGCGAACTGCTCGATCAGCACGCCATAGCGAACCCGGGCGTCCTCCATGAGCTGGTAATAGCGCAGCAGTTCCTTCCAGGGGCCGTAGATATCCTTGTAGGCGGCCAGCACGGCCACCAGGGCACCGATGGACAGACTGCCCTTGATCACCAGGTAACCACCGATGGCATAGAAAAAGAAAGGCGTGATCTGCGAGAAGAAGTTATTAAGGAACTTTATGAGAAACTTGTATTTATAAATGTCAAAACGGACATGGTAAATTTTATGCAAGATACTTGAGAAGCTGGCCAGTTCGTACCGTTCCGTATTATTGACGCGGATGTCGGTCACGCCCGAGACCGTCTCGCCGATCCGGTCCGACATGTGCCGCAGGGTGCGCACCCGCTCCTTGTTCAAACTATTGACGATGCGTTGCAGCTTGGGGATCAGCCACACCTGCACCGGATAGAGGGCGATGGCCGCCACCCCCAACACCGGGTCCTGCATGAACATGAAGGTGAGGATGGTCAGCAGGATGCCCCCCTGGAACGCCGGCAGCGCCAGGGCGTCGCCAAAGAACCCGCCCAGAGGCTCGCTTTCCTGCGAGATCATGGCCACCGTCTGGCCCTGGCTGAGGGAGCGGAAATGCGGCAGCGGGAACCGCAGGATGCGCTCGATCAACATGTAGCGCAGGCGTCGCAACATGCGTTCGGCGATCACCCCCCGGTAGACGTTGATCACGTACTTGAAGGCGCCGTTGATCAACATCAGCGCCAGGAAGATCCCGCACAACACCCACAGGTACGTGAGCTGGGACATCTCCAGGCCCAGCAGGGCGCGCGGGGCATCTCCGTCGCCGATGGCGTCGTTGATGATGCGCTTGGGCACCTCGAACGAAATGTAGAGGAACGGAAAGGAGATCACCGTCAGCAGCAGCACGCGCACCTGCTGGCCGCGGCTGAACCGCCAGACGAAGCGGAAGATCGAGGGCGGCATGGGCGCCATTCCTGGTTACGGGCACTGGCACAGGATGCCCGCTTCCACGGCGCCTGGGAAGGGCCGGCCACGGTCTCCTTCGGTCAATCGTATTGACCGTCCATGGCTTCACGAAGCTACCGAAATACGTGCATAGACCAAGCGTTACTTGTGCGTGGGTTGGTCAACATCGCGGAGTCCAGCAGCGTCCAGGCCGGCCCATCCAGCACGGCCCGCAGGGCGTTGAAGGGTCCATGGGCGCCGCTGTCGGGACGGCGTGGCACCTGCAAGGTCACGATCATGACACCCCCCGACGTCAGCCAGGGTCGATAGCGGTCCAACCAGGTCATCGACTCCGCGCTATAACTGAGCACCTCGGTCAGCACGACGGCGTCATAGAGCGGGTCTTCCGGCGCCGGCTCGTAGTCCGCCAGCCCTGCGCGCCGCAGCGACACGCGCGTCATGTCGGCCGACCCGATCATCTCGGCGGCAGTTTCCAGAGCCACCATCGACAGGTCAAAGCCAACATAGGACAGAGACGGCCGCTCGCGCACACCATGCGCGAACAACGCCGCCTCGCCACACCCGGCGTCCAGGATCGTGCCCCCGTCGGGCACCAGATGGCGCAGCCATGCCGCGATAATGCCATAGCGCGGCGCCTCGGCCAGGCCATGGAGGCGCGACAGGCGCCCCGCCCGGTATTCCTCGTCCCAGGCCGTCGGATCGGCGCCCAGCGGGCGACGACGGCGTGGAGATGGAGGCCGGCCCGGGTCGACAGCCATCAATGAACGCTGAGGGGCTGCATGTCGTGTTGCAGCGTGGCGGCCACCGCCGACTCGCGACCAGGCGCGAACCCGATGCGCTCGCCATTGGCGGCATGGATGGACCAGCCCCGCTGGCCCCCCGGCTCGTCGGTCTCGTTGCCGTCATCATCCAGATGCACGGCGCGGAGATAGGCGATGTGGTTCAACCCCAGGCGCGCGAAATCGCGGGGGCTCATGTCACCAATATGCAGATCCCGAGCGCTGTCGGGGGTGGTGGCGGCGGACTCGTGATCATCACGGGGATCGTGGTCATCCTGACGCATAACGCTGTCCTCCTGGGCTGATCCCTCCTGGCTCAAGCCTTCCCGGCCTCGGCCTCAGGGACGGGCCCTTGAGCCACGACCAGGGCTTTCGGCCGCTTCGCCTCGGCGCCGGCGGCTGCGGTCGTCGGCGCGGCGCCCGCATCCGGTCCGGCCGACGCAACCCCAGCGCCGGGCTCGGCACCGGGATCGGCGCTGGTGATGGTGATGCGGCGAACCTGCGGCTGTGGCAAGGGACGATCCAGGTCCACATGCAGCAGGCCATTTCTCAGGTGGGCACCGACAATCTCCATCCCCTCGGCCAGAACGAACGCGCGCTGGAACTGACGCGCGGCAATGCCGCGATGCAGGAACACCCGGTCCTGGTCGTCTGGCGCCTGACGCCCCCCGATGACCAGCTGCGATTCCTCCACGGACACGGACAGATCGTCCAACGTGAAGCCGGCCACCGCAAGGGTGATACGCAGGCGGGTTTCCCCGAGTTGCTCGATGTTGTACGGCGGATAACTGTCCGCCTGAGTTTTCTGGACCCGGTCCAGAAGCCGTTCGAAATGATCAAAGCCCAGCAACAACGGGCTGTTGAACCCGGACACACGGGTCATGGGCCGTCCGCCTCCCTCTGTCGAGCGCGTTAGCAGACGAACCCGCGGATGCCGGCGTTCGCCTTCCCACAGACACACCCCTGCTGACCCCGGCGCGGGCATCATGGGAGCATGCGCGTCTCCATATGTCGGCCGCATATGCCGCTCCGTCAAGTCGGCCCGTGCCTCGACCCCGGATCGCCGGCGCGCCATCCGCTCCGGTCCGTGGAAACAGTCTTTCGAACGTTAAGGATATCGCCCGTTCGTTAATCAATCGTAACGACTTACCCCATGGAGCGATCGCCCTGGACGGCGGCGCGCGCCAGGGCATCGACGCGCTCGTTGTCTGGATGGCCCGCGTGGCCGCGCACCCACGTCCAGCGCGCATCATGGGGCGCCAGGGCCGCATCGAGGCGCCGCCACAGATCCTCGTTCTTCACGGGCGCCTTGGACGCGGTCCGCCAGCCGTTGCGCTTCCAGCCGGCCAGCCATTCGGTGACGCCCTTCATCACGTACTGGCTGTCGGTGACGATGCGCACCGGGCAGGGCCGCTTGAGGGCCTCCAGCCCCTGGATGACGGCCATCAGTTCCATGCGGTTGTTGGTGGTGTGCCGCTCGGCCCCGGAGAGTTCGCGCTCGCGCCCGCCATAGCGCAGCAACGCCCCCCAGCCCCCTGGACCCGGGTTGCCGGAACAGGCGCCATCGGTCACCAGGGTTACCTCGCCGGGCCGGCCCGCGTTCCGATCCACCATGACGTTCACTCCAGCCCGTAGGCGCCCGTTTCGGTCACGCCACGGTGGAAGCGCAGCTTGTGGAGGTACTCGATCGGATCCTTGGGCTTCACCAGGGCGCCGCCCGGGGTGTTCACCCAATCGTATAACCGCGTCAGCAGGAAGCGAAGCGCCGCCCCCTGGGCCAGCAGTGGCAGCGTCGTGATCTCGGCGTCGGACAGAGACCGCTCCGCCCGGTAGGAGGCCAGCAGACGCCGCGCCTTGGTAACGTTGAACTCGCCTCGCCCCTCGAAGCACCAGGCATTGAGGCACACGGCGATGTCATAGGCCAGCACGTCGGTGCAGGCGAAGTAGAAATCGATCAGGCCGGAGATCTCGTCGCGCAGGAAAAAGACGTTGTCGGGGAACAGGTCGGCGTGGATCACGCCTTCCGGCAGGCCGGTGGGCCAGTGGGCCTCAAGATCGGCGAGCGCGGTTTCCAGTTCCCCGCGCAAGCCGGGGTGTACCTCATCGGCATGACCGGCGCAGCGCTCGAACAGCGGCCGCCAGTCGCCCAGCCCGAGGGCATTGCGCCGGTGCATCGCGAAGTCACGCCCCGCGTTGTGCAGCCGCGCCAGCGCCGCGCCCAGACGGTCGCAATGATGCGGCGTGACGCGCCGTGGCCACATGCCCGAAAGAAAGCTGACCATCGCCGCCGGCCGCCCCGCCAGGGTGCGCAACGCGTGCCCGTCATGGCCGTGCACCGGCAAGGGGCACGGCAAGCCCCGGTCGGCCAAGTGCTCCATCAGCCCCAAGAAGAAGGGCAGATCATTCGGGTTCACCCGCTTTTCGTACAAGGTCAGGATCAGCGGCCCGATCTCGGTCTGCACCAGGTAGTTGGAGTTCTCCACCCCCTCGGCGATCCCCTTGCAGGACAGCGCGCCACCCACGGGATACTGCTCCAGGAAGGCATCCAGCTCCTCGTCACTGATCTCGGTGTAAACGGCCATAGACTCACGGGTCGGTTTGAAGGGATCGAACGCGGACAGGCGCACGGAAGGTACTCTCGCGCCCGACTTTAGGGCAGACGTCCCCGATGGGCACGCGTATGGTTGGTGCGGATCATCCCCGCCGCCGCTCTTGTAGCCCAAGCGCGCGCACCGCGCCAGCCGGGCCGAGCCCGCGCCGCTATCGTCCCGCCCGCGCAAGGACCCCGTTCATGGTCGCCGCTCCCACCGCCCATCCGTCCCAGCGCCACCGTGGCGCCCTCATCGCCGTTGCCCTGAGCCTGCTGACCGCGCCAGCGCTGTCTGCGTGCTCGGGCGGCGTGTTCGGCGGCGGCGAGGAGGAACGCCCCTGCCCGCCGGTGCGCATTGACAAGACAGCCTCCACCCTCACCCAGTTCCGCCCGAACGGCGGGCGCGACCTGACCGACGTGACCCTTCAGGCCGAACTGGTCGGCTACCAGGGCACGTGCCAGTACGACAACGACGACCGCACCGTTGAGGTTGAGGTCACCCTCGCCTTCACCGCCGCCCTGGGTCCGGGCGCCCGCGCGCGCGAACAGTCCTTCCGCTACTTCGTGGCGATTCCGCGCTACTTCCCCAATCCCGTCGGCAAGAAGGTGTTCGACGCCCGCCTGGTGTTCCCCGACAACACCGACCGAATCCGCTATATTGGCGAGGAACTGCGGCTGCGCCTGCCCCTGGACCTGGGGGAAAGCGGCGCGGCCTATCCGGTCTACCTGGGCTTCCAGCTCACGCCGGCGGAGTTGGAGTACAACCGCGCCCAGAGGCCCGGACGACCTTAGAGTCTGTCCGGCCACTTCGTGAAGTTTCACAAAGCCTTCTGATCATGAGCCGGATTGAGGCGAGCCTGAGTGTCCATCCGGAAAGCCTGGCAAAACACCACATACGGAATGCGATTCGGGCACAGGCACACAGTATGTTGCGGCTCCCAAGACGTTCCGGGCGGGCTCTCAGGATGAAGCCCTTAAAAAGTGAAAGTCCTCATCCTGAGCGTCCGCGGGACGCGAAGGATCTCCCTCGGAGCCATGAACCCTTACAGACCGGTCATCCGAGGTCGGAGCCCGCCGCCGAACCGCCAGGGCTTGCAATCCGCGTCAGGGCCGCCGAGACTCGGACCACATGACGCCATCGAGCGAGGCCCGTCGCCGCCATGTCCGATCCCACGTCCCCCCCCGCGCCCAAACCGTCCCCGGGGCCGATCGATCCAGGACCGCTGACCAAGATCCCAGCGGAGCCCCTGAGCGGGCTGCTCGCCGAGGTACCCGAGGTGCTCGCCGATGTGGCCGCGGGCGCCGAAGATCAGCCGCCGGCCGACCGTATGCGCACCCTGATAGCCGAGGGCCAGACGGTGCCGGCGCTGTCGCTGCTGGCACACACCCTACCGGCGCGCGAGGCGGTCTGGTGGGCCTGCCTGAACACCCGCGCCGCCCTGGGTGAGGCCCCGGCGCCAAAGCAGGACGCCGCCCTGACCGCCGCCGAGGCCTGGGTCTATGCGCCCGACGAGCCCCGCCGCCGCGCCTGCCAGGCCACCGCCGACGCCGCCGGTAACGAGGGTCTGGGAGCGGTCTGCGCCATCGCCGCGTTCTTCTCGGGCGACACCCTGTCAGAGCCGGACCTGCCCAAGGTGCCGCCGCCGCCCGGCATGGTGGGAACCTTCGTTGTGGCCGCGCTCAATATGGCCGCCGTGCATCGCAACCCGGAGCGGGCGCCGGAACGCCTGGCCCGCGCCGTGCGCCAGGGCATCGACATCGCCAACGGCGGCAACGGGCGGGTAACCTAAGCCCGGCCAGCGGCTGACGGTGGACGGCGGATGATCGCGCGACCGCCGCCCCGCCTCCCCTATTTTCCCCACGCCTTCAGGCGCCTGGCCGCCTCGGCCATGTCCTCGGTGGAGCCGGCGAAGGAAAACCGCACGAAGCGGTGGCCCTGCTCGGCATCGAAATCCAGGCCGGGGGTGGCGGCGACGCCGGTCTCGGCCAGCATGCGGCGGCAGAAGTCCTGGCTATCGTTCGTCAGGCGGGACACGTCCGCGTACAGGTAAAAGGCCCCGTCGGCCGGGGCCAGGCGGTCGAAGCCGGCGCCGGGCAGTTCGGCCAGCAGCAGCGCCCGGTTACGCGCGTAGCGGGCCACGTTCTCCTGTAACTCCTCCTCGCAATCCATGGCCAGCAGACCGGCATGCTGCGACAGGGTGGGGGCGGAGATGAACATGTTCTGTGCCAGGCACTCCAGCGGCCGGACCATCTCGACTGGCGCCACCAGCCAGCCCAGCCGCCAGCCGGTCATCGAGAAGTACTTGGAAAAGCTGTTGATCACCAGGGCGTTGTCCGTCAGGCCCACGGCCGACAGAGCCGGCTCGCCATAGGTGATGCCGTGATAGATCTCGTCGGAGATCAGCCGGATGCCCTCGGCGTCGCAGTGGGCGGCCAGCGCCCACAGATCGTCCGGCGGCATCACCGTGCCCGTCGGGTTGGAGGGGCTGGCGACGATGACGCCGTCCAGGCGGCCGCCATGCTGCTCCAGCACCGCAAGCGTGGGCTGATAGCGGGTCTCCGGCCCCACCGGCAGGGTCACCGCCTCCACCCCCAGGGCCTTGAGCAGGTGGCGATAGGCCGGGTAGCCGGGCGCGGCGATCCCGACCCGGTCGCCGGCCGCGAACGCCCCCAGGAAGGCCAGCTGGAAGGCGCCCGAGGAGCCCACGGTCACCAGAATGCGGTCCGGGGACACGTCCAGCCCATGGACGTCCCGATAATGGCGGGCGATGCGCGCGCGCAGGGGCGGGATGCCCACCGCCACGGTGTATCCCAGGCGCTCGGTCTCCAGCACGCGGGCCAGCTTCTCCCGGGCGCCACGCGGCAGGCCGGTGGCCGGCTGGCCCACCTCCAGGTGCACCACGCGCTCGCCGGCGGCCTCGCGGGCGGCGGCGGCGCTCATGACGTCCATGACAATGAAGGGCGGCACCTTGGCGCGCGCGGCGAGCTTCAGGGACATCGGGAACTCCGTTGATTGGAAGAACGGACCGCTCGCCCGGACGCTGTCCGGCGGTCGAGGCCGTCGATCGGTTGACTGCTGGTGGTCGGCGCCGGACCGACACTTATGCGTCTCCGGCGCCCTACCTTAATATCTAAGGCAGGCCGACCCTGAGGCCAAAGCCGGCGCCACGCGGATCCACCCCCACCTGGCAGGTGGACGGATCATTGGACACCCCATCGGGGCAGGCGAACAGCGTGACCAGGGCCTTGCCCAGACCACCGGCGGTCAGGCCGGCCAGGGCTTCCGGCATCGGTGCCGCGTCCTCGACGACCGGCACGCCAGCGGACACCGCCAGCGGCACCGCGCCGGCCCCGGCGGCGGCCACCGCCGCGCGGGCCTCGGCGGTCGGCGCGTTGTAGCGCAGCATCAGGGCCAGGGCGGGACTGTCCGGCCCCGGCATGGGCGCCAGGGGGAAGCCGAACCCGGGCACCAGACGCCCGGTGCCAAAGGGGCGGTTCTGGGTCAGCGCGCAAGCCACCGCGGTCCCGAAGCGGTCGGACACCACATAGCTGGTGGCCCCCCGGGAGCCCAGGGTGGTGGCCAGGTCGGGCAACGGCGGCGGCAGGCCGTGGCCGGCGTCCTCATCGTCGCCGTCGACGGCCGCCCGCCAGCGCTCGGCCAGGCGCGCGGCGCCGTCCGGCACCGGGCTAAAGGCCAGGATATCGTTCCCGGTTTCCTGAAGGATCGGCGACCGCCAGCTTGGGCGCCAGTCGCGCATCGCCGGCAGGGTCATGCGCGCTCCGACGCCGGTCGCCGCCTCGGCCAGCTCGCGCCCACTCAGCCCCCCATAAAAGTCGCCGGGCTTGGTGCGTGCCACGGCCAGCGCCCGGGCCAGGTCGCGATTCTCGATCGGTTGTCCCTCGGCCAGCGGCCCGGGACCGAACAGCGCGGTCATGGACGGGTCGGCCGGCGGTCCGCCCAGGGCCGCCACCTCCGCCGCCAGGGCGCGGGCGGCGGGCACCCCGAAGCGCGCCATGGTCTCGGCCGGCATCACCGCCGCTTCCCAGCGCAACACGCCACCGCGCGCGTGCAGGGCATAAAACCCGCGCACCAGCGCCGGCACCGCGATCGCCCGGCCGGGCGGCTCGCCCAGCGCCTCGTCCGGCGCCGCGCGCCCCGGATCCGCCGTCCCGCCGACGATCGGCGGCGCGCCCGGCCCCACGGGGCCGGCGGGGGCGTGGGGCAGGAAGTCCAGAACCTCGACGCGGGACTCGCCCTCGGCATCCCGATCGTGGATCATGCAGAGACCGCCCCCGCCCAGGCCAGCGGCGCTTGGCAAGGTGACGGTGAGGACGAAGCCCATGGCCGTGGCCGCGTCGTGGGCGGTGCCGCCGGCCGAAAGCACATCGCGGCCCACCAGGGCGGCGCGCGGCTCGTCAGCCGCCACCAGGCCGGCGAAACCCTGGACGTGGCCAATGGTGCCGGGCGGCGGGCCTGACTCGCATCCGCCCAGGGCGAGCGCCATCAGCCCGGCCGCGACTGTCGCCGCGCCCCGGCGTCGCCGCCGCCGGACCGTTGGCGCGCGTTGACGGGGTCCGGGCAAGGGGCTACCGTCCAACACGTGCGGACCGGTCGGACAATCGGCGGACGGGAGACGACTGATGGCGCGCATGCGGTTCCTTTGTCTGGCTTGGGGCCTTCCTTGGAGCCTTTCTTGTGGCCCGACCGGGGATCCTGTCGGGAGTCCGGCTCCACCAGGCCCGGTGCGGGCTTGGGCCTGGCGGGCGGCGGCGGTGGTCGTGGTGATCGCCGCGACCCTGGTGACGACGGTGGTCACGACCCCGGCCGCGTGGGCGGCCTCCCTCATTCGGGACGCGGAGATCGAACGTATCATTCGCGCCTACGCCGCGCCACTGTTGCGCGGCGCCGGGATTCCCCCGGACACCGTCACCATCCGCTTGCTGAACGACGACAGCCTCAACGCTTTCGTCACCACCCGCCAGCGCATGTTCCTCCACACCGGGCTGGTGATGCGCACCGACATCGAGGCGCTGGTCGGCGTGATTGCCCATGAAATCGGCCACATCGCCGGGGGGCATCTGGTGCGGCTGGACGCCCAGCGGGAGCAATTCGGCACCACCGCCCTCCTGACCACCCTTGTGGGCACGGCGGCCGGCGCCCTGGTGGGCCGGCCCGATCTGGGGTTGGCGCTGGGTTCGGGGGCGCAAGGCTCGGCGCTTCGGGGGTTCCTGGCCTACACCCGCACCGAGGAGTCCTCCGCCGACGCCTTCGCGCTCTCGGCGCTGGAGCGCGAGGGGCTGCCCGCCGACGGCCTGCGCGACTTCATGCAGCAACTGCAGGGCCAGGAGGCCCTGAGCAGCGCCTCCCAGGACCCGTACCTGCGCACCCACCCCCTGACCCGCGACCGCCTGTCGGCCATGGAAGCCCATGTGGAGCGCTCGCGGGCCACCGCCGCCGGTGTGCCGGCCGAGTGGCGCGAGATGCACGCCCGCATGACGGCCAAGCTGATCGCCTTCCTGCGACCGCCGTCCGAGACCCTGACGCGCTACGAGGGCGTCCCTGGCACGGCCGCCGACTATGCCCGGGCCATCGCCCACTATAAGGCCGTGGACCTGGATACGGCGCAGGCGATGATTGATCGGTTGATCGCCGCCGAACCCCGCAATCCGTACTTCGAGGAACTCAAAGGGCAGATGCTGTTCGAAAGCGGGCGCGTGACCGCAGCCCTGACCCATTACGAGCGGGCCGTGTCCCTGGCCCCGGACGAGCCATTGCTGCGGGTGGCCCTGGCCCACGCCCAGGTCGAAAGCGGCGACGCGGCCCTGCTGAAGGCCGCCCAGGACAACCTGCGCAACGCCCTGTCCCGCGACGCCGACAACGCCCTGGCCTGGCGTCTGCTGGCGCAAGCCTACGGGCGGGCCGGCGAGGCCGCGCTGGCCGACTACGCCATGGCCGAGACGGCGTTGCGCTCGGGCCAGTACGACCGCGCCCTGTTCCATGTGCGCCGGGCGGAAACCCAGGTGCCGCGTGGCTCGCCCACCTGGCTGCGCATGCAGGACATCAACGCCGAGGCACGGCGGCGGCGGCGGGACGACTGAGGCCCACCGCCGCCGCCCCTCCAGCCGGCCGGTTTCTTGTCGCGCCCGCCCCGCATCCCCAGTATCAGAAAGCTCTTTCTCTCTCGACCCACAGGAGACGCGAGCCCCATGACCATGCTGTCCCGCCCGGCCCTCCTGCCGGCCCTGGCCGTTCTGGGCGCCCTGCTGACGCCGGGCCTGACCGGCGGCGCGCCCGCCCATGCCGGCGACGCCCTGACCGAGGCCCAGCGCGACGCCGTGCGCGCCCTGGTGCGCGACACCCTGCTGGAGAACCCGGAAATCATCACCGAGGCGCTGGAGGTCTACCAGGGTCGCCAGGAAGAGGCGGAACGGGCCAGGGTGACCGCCGTCCTGGCCGAGCACCGCGCCGCCGTCGAGGCCGCCGACGACGCGGACGTGTTGGGTAACCCGGACGGCGCCATCACCCTGGTCGAGTTCTCCGACTACCAGTGCGGCTACTGCAAGCGGGCGTTCCCCGACCTGGCCAAGGCCGTGCAAGCCGCCGGCGACGTGCGCCTGGTGATCCGGGAACTGCCCATCCTGGGGCCGGACTCCGTGATGGCCGCGCGGGCGGCGCTGGCGGCGCGGGAACAGGGCCGCTACCCGGCCTTCCATGCCGCCTTGATGGCCATGCGGGGCGGTCTGTCGGAAGAGGCGGTGATGCAGACGGCGCGCTCCATCGGCCTGGACGTGGACCAATTGAGGGTGGACATGGCCGACCCGGCCCTGGACGAGCGCTTCGCCGAGACCGTCCGGCTGGCGCGCCTGCTGGGCATCAGCGGTACGCCGGCCTTCGTCATCGGCGACGCGGTGATCCCCGGTGCCGTGCCGTCCGAGATGCTGGCCGAGTTGATCGCCAAGGCGCGGGAGGGATAGACGGTCGCGGGCGGCGCGCTGGTCGCGGCCTCGGTCTTTTTCAGGCGGACTCGCCGCACCGTGGCCGATTTGACCATCAAGACCGCCCACACGCGCCGATCGATGGCCGGCAGCTTGTACCCCGTGACCGCGCTGGCGGACCCGTGACCCGGCAGGATGTGCCTGGCCGGACCGGCCATGGCCCCGGATCCGGGCCGCTTGCCCTGGCACGGTAGTTGCTGGCAATGGCCTGAGTGACTCCGACCGCACACGAGGCCGCCGCCATGTCCGTCACCCCGTTCACCGATGTGCGCAAGCTGCGCGAAGCCCGTCAGGCCGATGGCCGCCCCGCCGAGCGCTTGCCGGCCGGGCGCCTGACCACCCAGCAGTTCACCCGCCACCTGTCCCATGTGGTGGAGGAGCAGACCCGCCACGCCATCGCCCGCACGGTCGGCGAGGTGGAGCCGGGCGAGGTGCTGGACCTGGCGCGCCGGGTGGCCAACCTGCGCGCCCGGTACGTGGCCACCGCCCTGGCCTCGGCCCATGGC
>JANQGN010000701.1 GCA_028277295.1 Rhodospira sp. | reverse complement strand
GCTCGCCGCCAAGCAGAAGCTGAAGGGCTACTACGGCGAGATGTCGGAAAAGCAGTTCCGCCGCATTTATGAAGAGGCCACCCGCCGCAAGGGGGACACGTCAGAAAACCTGATCGGCCTGTTGGAATCCCGCCTTCTGGCGGCGGTCTATCGCCTGAAGTTCGTACCGACCGTGTTCGCCGCCCGCCAGGTCATCAACCACGGACACATCCTGGTGAATGGTCACGTCGTCACCATTCCGTCCTATCGCCTGCGCGAAGGCGACGTGATCGAGGTGAAGGAAAAGTCGCGGCAGATGATCCTGGTCCTGGAGGCCACCGGCTCGCACGAGCGCGACGTTCCCGACTACTTCGAGATGGATCCGTCCGGCACGAAGGGCACCTTTGTGCGCGTGCCCAAGCTGACGGACGTGCCCTACCCTGTGCAGATGGAACCGAACCTGGTCATCGAGTTCTATAGCCGCTGATCCCTGTACCGGCCTTGGCTCCCGAGCCCTGTCGCGCCGGCGGGGCTTCGACCGCGGACAAGCCGATCCTTGGAACTCGTCCGGAACGTCTCGAAAACCGCACTTAGAGCATGTTGCGCGATGTCTGAATCGCCCAGCATGCTCTAAGTGTCTGTCCGGAAAGCTTAGTACCACATACGGCATGCGATTCGAACACGGGCACACACCATATTGTGGTTCCCGAGGCTTTCCGGACGGGCTCTAACAATTTTTTTTCAAGCAAATCGTCCCCAAAAGATCTTCCAGGGCGATCTGTGCCAGATCGCTCGGGATTTGCTCTAAGACGGCCCCTCACCAAGGAGAACGGTGCGCCAGCACAGCGGGGCGTCGTCACCCGTCCGACGGAGGCTCGTCCATCAGACCAAGGGCGTCATGGCGTTTCTGTCGGACGATGACGGTTCGCGCGTCGTGTCACCAGCCACGACACCGCCGTTGATGTCCGCCTCGTCCCCGTTGGCCCGCGTGAGGCGCCTGCGCGAGGCTCCTGGTTCCGCGTCCACGGTCTTGGACACCAGCGGCACCCGGCGCACCTCTTCTGGACGGCGGTCGGGCGGGGTGACGATGCCGCCGGAAATCACCATCTTGATGCCGTCCTCCACGGACATGTCGAGAACGATCATGTCCTCGCGGGGCACGAACAAGAGAAAGCCCGAGGTGGGGTTGGGCGTTGTCGGCAGAAAGACGTTGACGCACTCCTGAGCCGTGAGGTTCTGGACCTCGCCCTCGGTCACGCCGGTGATGAACGCGACGGCCCAGATGCCCCGGCGGGGGTATTCGACGAGCACCACCTGGCGAAACGCCGTGGACTGTTGCGCCAGCACCGTTTCCAGGATCTGCTTGAGCGCGCCATAGATGCTGCGAATCAGCGGCATGCGGTTAAGCAACCGCTCGCCGGACCGGAAGAGGATACGCCCCACCAGCCCGGTCGCGAACGCCCCGATCGCGATCAGCAGAGCAACCATGACCACCAGGCCCAGGCCGGGAACACTGAAATCCAGATGATACTTGTCGGGTATCAGGTTGGCGACCTGCTTATCAACAAACTCGATGAATTTCCAGGCCACGAAGAAGGTGATGGCGGCCGGCGCCGTGACCAGGATGCCAGCGAAGAAATGGTTGCGCAGACGGGCGGTGAGCGACAGCCGGTGCGGCTGGGTTGACCCGGCCGGCGGGCCGGAGGCAGGACCCTTGCCGCCCGCCGGTCCATGCGGCGGATGAACGGGTCCCTTGGGACGCTGCGGTATGGACATGCACGAGTCCTGTTCTTCGAGCGGAGTCCCGGCCCGTGGCGCGGGCGCCAAGGCTCGGGGGCGGTATGACACCGCCGTTCGTCACGCATGACCGGTGGTACAATATCGACCATGGCGTAGCGCCAATATGGCGCATTTTGAAGACAGCGCCAGGGTCACGTTGCCAGCGGCCACCCACCGGTCTCATCCCGGTCAGGATACGCTGGCCCGCGATCGCGCGCCGGCCTCCGCCATGATGGCCGCGACCGTGGCGTCCAGGGCGACGAGTGCCGCCTCGGCCTCCCGCATGAGGTCCTCCGCCAGCCGTAGCGCCGCCGGCACGGCACCGTCCAGGCTCCGGTTTTCCAGGGCGCAGGCCACCGCATGCAGACGCAAGGCACCGAAGGTGGGCGCGCACCCGGCGAGGATATGGCCGTGATGGCGCAAGCGCTCCAGGTCGGTATGCCGGGCCGCCTCGCCGATCCTGGCAATCGCCTCCAGCACGTCCCCGGCGAAGCTTTCGGTCAGGCTGGGCAGCAGATGAACATCCGTGTCTTGGGCCAGGCGGCGCAACACGACCGCATCCATCACCACCAGGTCCTCGGGCATGACGAAAACCGGCGCTGAACCATCAGGCGCGGACGTTCGCGCCACCCGCGCATCGCCCAAAGCCTCCCAGTCCCGGCACCGCGTCCACGCCCGGATGGCATCGAGGAGAACCGATCGCGGACTCGTCTTGGGCAGGCAGTCGTTGACGCCGGCGCGCAGCAAAGCGTCCGTAACGTCGCGCGTGAGGCTGTTTGAAAGGGCGATGATAGGAATCAGCCGCTTGCGGTCTGGCAACGCGCGGATACGGCGGATGACCTCGACACCGTCCATGTCCGGCGGATCATGATCCAGGAAGACCAGGTCGTAGGGCAGGCGCCGGGCCCCATCCAGGGCCGTGGCGCCGTCGCCCAGCGTGTCCACGTGGCAACCGGCGGTCTCGATCATGGCGCGGGAAATCGCGGCCGCAGTCGGATTGCCGTGCACGAGCAGCAGGCGAATGGGCCGCCCCCGTCGCTGGAATGGGGCGAACGCGGTGACGGACGGGTCGGCGGTGTCGGCCGACTCCACTCTCAAGCCGCCATCCACGGATACGACGGCCGGTGAGCGGGTTGGCGGCAAGGGCATCGGCGGCAGCATCCGATTCGCGTTGTCCTGGCCCGTCCGCGCCAGGTGAACCAGGCGATCGACCACACCCAACAGAGCCGCGGCGGAGTCCAACCCCATGCGTACCCAGCGATCGGGCTCGCCCGTCAGGGCGCGATCACTCAAATGGCCAAGGGCGCCCAGTACACCCTGCAACGGGGCGTGCAAGTCCTCGATCGCTGGTGCCAAGACCCGAGCCTCGACGCAGCCAGCGAACGTGTCACCATCCGGGGTATCGGCCCAACACAACCCGGCCTCGGCATGTCCGCTGGCCTCCCCGGGCGACCCGGTGTCGGACCAGGCGTCGCGAACGCTCTTGGCGGGACCCTCTGGCACCGGATCGAGTCGGCTTGGGCGGGCGGACGTCATAGCACCGACCCCGGCGGGCGCCCGGCCGTCATGGCCGCTTGTATGGCATCGGTCAGCCGCTCGGGCTGCAATGGCTTGAGAACATGCGCATGCGCGCCAGCGCGATAGGCGGCCTCCATGTGCCGGGGATGCAGACGCGGTGTCATGACCACAACAGGCGCCGCGCGCGTGGAGGGATGCGCCTTCAGCAGCAGCAACCCGGTCACCTGGTCCATGCCCGGAAGCATGGCATCAAGCAGGATCACGGCGGGCGCCTCGCGGCAAGCAACATGCAGACCGCCGAGCACATCCGCGACGGCCATTAGCCGGCCATCATTCGACTCGCCGACAACCCGGCGCATGACGCGCACCGTATGCGGATCCTCATCGATGACCAGGATGCTAGAGCGGATCCCGGCGGGAGGAATGGGGAGCATGGGGCGAACCCTCCGTCATTGGTCCAGGCTGCGATGAGCCAGACTCATCGCGGCTGAATTTCTTCGCCAAGAGACGTGGCGGTTGGTCGGCCTTGCCACCCTGCCATGAGGTTCGCTCCTTGCCGGGTGGCATGAGACCGACGCGCGGACTCGCGATGCCCCAGCGTGCATGCCCGCCGTCCGCACGTCTCAGAGGCGGCGCCGACCAGTCACACGCGAAACATCGTTCGACGCGGGAAAAGCACCCAGCGTGCCAAGGCGGAGACACGCCCGCGATGCGCCGCCACACACGTCATAGGACGCGCCTTTCCATGCATAAGCCGCAGTGGCCGTTTACCATATCTGGACGGTCGGATATCCCGGCCCCGGTCCCACGGCCGCGTCTCGGACGCCGACGGAGCGGAGTGCATGTCAAATTGACGCACCCAGCCAGGCCATGTGCCAAAATGACCGTCCGCCGTTCGTCACGACAGCGAACAAACCTCTAAAACCATACGCTGATGAGTCCGACTCTTCGCCGCGTTATGGTCGCGCCAATAAAGTGCCGCGGCCGGTCGACCGAACATTCAAAAAATCGCACGGGATCACATATCAATTTGGAAGCAGAAAGATGATAAAAAATTGACAATATCCACGATAATGATGTATATATTCCCCTAAGCTCCACCATTTTTTAAGACTAACTATTTTCATTATTTAATTTTTTTCTGAAAGAGCCCCTGCTTTTGCTGAGATAATGCGCGCGATCATCCTTTACGGTCATGCCTCGCGTCACCGTAAACGATCTTTTTCGAGGCGGCGGAAGGATCTTCGTCGATGGTCCCGATCCTCTTGGCGGGCATGCCGTGACCGATCAGTCATCCGCGTTCGGCGCCTTGGCCAGCCACGTTATACCAGTGGCGGATGAGTGTGACTCATCCGCCGAACCGCACCGGCCCGCTCCCCCACCCGGCCACCCCAAGCATACTGTCGTGGGTGGCCGGGTG
>JANQGN010000676.1 GCA_028277295.1 Rhodospira sp. | reverse complement strand
CGGCGGAGACCTACGCCGCCCTGCAAACGGCCTTCGATCATCTGAACCGGCACCTGTTCGGCGGGGACCTGCCGAACGCGCTCGTGACCCTGACACGGCGCGGACGGTCGCCGGGGTATTTCCGGGCGCGGCCGTTCGAACGCGCCGACGGCGCGGTGGCCGACGAGATCGCCGTGAACCCGGCGCGGTTCCGCGACCGGCCGCCAGCGAAGCCCCTCGCCCAGCTCGCCCACGACATGGTGCATCTCTGGCAACGGGCTTTCGGGACGCCCGGCCGGGGCGGCTATCACAACAGGGAATGGGCGGCGAAGATGGTGTCCATCGGCCTCCAGCCGACCGCAACGGGCGCGCCCAGCGGCAAGACCATGGGCGAGCGCATGGGACAGATGGTCATTCCAAACGGCCCGTTCGCTAGCGCGGTGGCGGCGCTGGAGGACTCCGGGTTCGCGATTCCCTGGAGCGTCCGCGACAATGCGCCACCCGACGCCGGTGGGCCGGACGGATCAAGTCCACCGAGAAGCGGACGCTGGTTCAAATACGTCTGCCCGACCTGCGGGGCCATCGCCCGCGCCCGGCACGGCGCGTCGCTCATCTGCGGCGACGACTACACCGTCATGGAGATGGACAGGTGAGCCGGACCAACCGTGAACCGGCGCCTGCGTGCTCGTGGGCGCACGACACAGCGGCGGGGCCCGGATGCGCGGTCATGGAAGCGGACATGCCGGGGCATCCTGGGGGACTAGGATAGGTTATATAACTATGATAATATTCGAGAATGAAGGATGACGAACCGGACACGGGACCGGACATAACGCCGGACATGGATACCACCGAACCGGCTCCGCCGCCGGATCGCGGCGAAAGCACCGGGCTGATGGACCCCGTGCTCATCACGGCAAGCGCCCGGCGGCGCGGCGTGCTCGCCGACCTGGCCCTGGACCTGGCCGCCCGGTCCACGGGCCTGCGCCGCAGCCTGCCGCCGGGCATGGTAGACGCCCTTGCCGATCTCGTCCGGGCGATGAACTGCTACTACAGCAACCTCATCGAAGGGCACGACACCCATCCCGTCGACATCGAGCGGGCCCTGAAAGGGGACTACAGCGCCGATCCGGAACAGCGCACGCTCCAGCTTGAGGCACGCGCCCACATCGCCGTGCAGGCGTGGATCGACCAGGGCGGGCTGGACGGCCGCGCCTTGACCGCCGACGGGCTGCGGGAGATGCATTGGCGGTTCTGCGAGAGGCTGCCGGACGATCTGCTGTGGGTCACCGATCCGCATTCGGGCGACCGGGTACCGGTTCAGCCGGGCGCGTTGCGCACGCGCGACGTTCAGGTCGGCCGCCACGTCGCCGTCAGCCCCGGGGCCGTGCCCCGGTTCCTGGCGCGGTTCGAGGCGGCCCACAGGGGCCTGGGCAAGGTGGACAGGGTGCTGGCCGCCGCGACCGCCCATCACCGGCTGTTGTGGATTCACCCGTTCCTGGACGGCAACGGCCGTGTCGCGCGCCTGATGTCCTACGCCGTCCTCCGCGAGACCCTGGAGACGGGTGGGCTCTGGTCCGTGGCGCGCGGGTTGGCGCGCAACGAGGCCGCTTACAAGGCCCACCTGGCGGCCTGCGACCTGGCGCGCCGCAACGACCTCGATGGACGCGGCCACCTCAGCGAGGAGTCCCTTGGGGCATTCGCGGCGTTTTTCCTCGAGACCTGTCTCGATCAGGTGGACTTCATGGAACGCCTCGTGGAACCGAACCGCCTGCGCGACCGGATCGCGCTGTGGGCGGAGGAAGAGGCGCGGTCGGGCCGGTTGCCGCCGCACGCCGGCACGGTGCTGAAGGCCGTCCTGTATCGGGGCGATGTGCCGCGCGCGGATGTGCCCACCATCCTCGGAACCGGGGACCGGCAGGCCCGGCGGGTCACAGCGGCACTGATCGACCGGGGCGTGCTGAGCGCCGAATCCGCGCGCGCGCCGCTCCGCATAGCCTTTCCGGCCGCGCTGGCGCATCGATGGATGCCCGGGCTGTTTCCGGAAAAGACGGAACGGTCGGCGCGGAATTAACCTTGCAAACGCCCGCACAGACTACGCAGACCGATGACGGTGATGTCGCCGGATTTTCGGTACGCCTCGTCCCCGGAGTAGACGATGAACGAGCCGTCGGGTTTCAGGTCGTCGCAGGCGTGGTGGAAACCGCGATCCAGCTTCGGGGTCAGGCCGCGCTTGATCTCGACGGCCCACCGCTTTCCGCCGGGCAGGTCAAGCACAAGGTCGATCTCCGCCCCGGCGGCGGTGCGGTAAAAACTCGCCTGCGTGCCCTCCGGCGCCGCGCCGAGAAGGTTTTCGATGACAAAACCTTCCCAGCTTCCGCCCGCCACCGGATGACCGAGCACGGCGTCGCGGTCGCCCAGCCCCAGAAGCCTGTGGACGATGCCGGAATCGCGGACATAAACCTTGGGAGAGCGGACGAGGCGCTTGCCGATATTGGCGTGGAAGGGCGGCAGCCGACGCACCAGCAGCAGGTCGACCAGCAG